>DATGNG010000043.1:0-11964 GCA_035306865.1 Sphingobacteriaceae bacterium | reverse complement strand
GGATTGACATTTTTCACTTCGAAGATTGGCTCGAAGCCCAGGTTCATGAGTGCTTTATTGGCATTGTACCTCACATATTCTTTTACATCCGCTGTCAGACCAACTTCCGTATAAATCTCTTCCGTGTATTTCAATTCATTCTCGTACAACTCATTCAGCAACTTGAGGAATTTCTCTTTGGTTTGCTGTGGATTTGGCAGCTTGCGATACACCTCCTGTGCCAGCAGCCCCACGAATACCCCGTGTATAGACTCATCGGCTACAATTTTCTTGATAATATCCGCCGAGGCCACCATATGCCCCTGGCCGCATAACCAGAGTGGGATAAAGAATCCGCTGTAAAAAAGGAAGGATTCCAGCAGTACCGAAGCACACAGCCCCATAAACAGGTCTTCCTTGCTGATATCTTTGTTTTCCAGTTTCCGGTAATGCTTGTCAATGGTGGCCGCTTTGAATTGTAGGTACTTGTTATTTTGTACCCAATCAAATACATTCTTGATATCATCCGAAGTAGCTACAGTAGTAAAGATTGTTGAATAGGACTTAGCGTGGATGGCTTCCATCATACACATGTAGGACAGTACCGCCTTGTTCTGTAGCGACTCCTCATGGTCAATGATCATAGGCATGCCTGTATGGCTCTGTAGGGTATCCAGCAGCGTTAAGCCACCCAAAGCTTTTTTGTAGCATTCCCGCATGGCGGGAGAAAGGGACTTCCAGCTATCTATATCCTTGGAAGGAATATATTCTGTGTCAATCCAGAATTGCCTGATATTCTGCTCCCAGAACATCAATGCATAATCATTATCAGGCACGTTCCAATTGACTGCTTTATATTTTTGTTTGATTGTATCCATAGTTTTGTCTTTTGTCTTTCAACCTTGCTTCATTATCTTTCCTCCTTGCTCCCTAAGCCGAGCAGGACACACACTCTTCAATTGATGTCTTGCGTGTGCGGGTGTAATACAGTGACTTCAACCCCATTTTGTGGGCGTAAATATAATAGCGGGACAGATCGCGGGTAGAATCCTTCGAGTTGGTATGCAGGATAGTGGAAACTCCCTGATCGATGTGTCGCTGTATGACTGATACCATGCGCAACACTTTCATCTGATCCATATCATAGGCCGACTTATAATAGAAGTAATTGTCATTGGTCAGGTACGGCATTGGATAATAAGTTGTACTGTCTCCATACTCACGCACTTCTATCACATCCACAATTGGCATTACCGAAGCAGTAGCATTCATAATGTACGAGGTGGACTGGTTAGGCGCAATAGCCAATCTGTAGGCGTGGTAAATTCCATGTTCCATCACATCCTTTTTCAATTGCTTCCAATCTTCGTTGGTCGGAATATCTATGCCATTGAACAATTCGGTGGCCTTGATGGTGGTTGGGAAATAGTCCCTGCTGATATATTTGTCAAAATAAGAGCCGTCAGCGTATGCAGATTTTTCAAAACCTTTGAAGGTCTCTTTTCGCTCCCGCGCAATCTCCATTGAAGCTTGCAGTGAATAGAAATTAACCATCATAAAGAAAGTGTTGGCAAAATCCAATGCTTCCTCGCTTTCGTACATCACAAAATTTTTGGCCAGATATCCGTGCAGGTTCATTGCACCCAAGCCTACGCTGTGCAATTCCCGGTTTGCCTTCTGAATAGATGGTACCATAGCAATATTGCTCACATCTGACACTACGGTCAAGGTTCTCATAGCTGTTTTCACGGCTTCTTTGATGCGTTTGTTGTCCATGACGGTGGCAATATTCAAAGAACCCAGGTTGCAGGAAATACCATAACGAATCGTGTCTTCCTGACCATAAATGTTGATGTCGGACACTTCGGAGACCTGCATGATTTCGGTGCAGAGGTTGGAGAATTTGACCTTACCTATGCCGTTGAGCGCATGTTGTTTGTTGGCGTTTTCCTTAAAGAAAATATAGGGATAGCCACTCTCTTTCTGTGTCTGGGCAATCTTGACCAACAGGTGACGGGCATTGATCTTCTTCTTTTTGATCTTTGGATTGGTGATCAATTCATCGTACATCAGATCCATATCCATTTCGTCTAAGTACTTGCCGTATTCCTGCATGACCGTATGCGGGTGGATCAGGTAGCAAGGCTCGTCCTTCTCGGCCAGCTCCATAAATTTGTCCGGTACTATGATCCCGATGGAAAGAGACTTGATCCGTACTTTTTCATCCACATTGATCTTTTTACAGTCCAGGAACTCTTCTATGTCAGAGTGGAAGATGTTGAGATAAACCGCACCGGCTCCCGGTCTTTGTCCCAGTTGGTTTGCGTAGGAAAACGTGTCTTCCAGAATTTTCATGATTGGCAATACACCTCCTGCACGGCCCTCTACTCCTTTAATGGCCTCACCACGGGCTCTGATCTTGGAAATATTGAAGGCCACGCCACCCCCGATCGAGGAAAGCTTCATGGCAGAATCTACTGCATATCCTATCCCATTTAAGTTGTCGCCGATTTCATCCAGAAAACAGGAGACCAACTCACCGGAACGTTTTTTGCCGGCATTCAGGAAGGTTGGGGTTGCCGGTTGGTATTCCTGATTGATCAGAATCTCAGCATAAGCCAGTGCCTGTTCAACCCCTTCCTGGCGGGCCAGGAACAAAGCCACAGCCACGATCCGGTCCTCATAACGTTCCAGGAATTTTTCTCCCGAATCGTCTCTCAGCGCATAGCTCTGAAAAAACTTGAAGGCACTCATAAAGGAAGGGAACCTGAATTTTTTTGAAAATACAAAGTCATACACCCTTTCCATTTCCTCGTAAGTAAACGATTCGTAGAAATCAATATAATAGTTCTGCTCGATCAGGTAATCTATTTTTTCTTTCAGCGTATAGAAAAACACTGTGTTTTTATTGACATAATCCAAAAAGTAGGAGCGAACAGCTTCCTTATCTTTGTGCAGGCTGAATTCATCATCCTGCTTGATCATTATTTCGTTATTGAGCAGAATCCAGTTCTTGGCGAGTTCGTTTGTTACCATAATTTTTTTCCTCTATATAATGAATAAATTGTTGCACATCTTCCGGCGTTCCGGACAACTCGAATTTGAGTAGTTGCGGAATCCCGTATTCAGATGCGATAATATCTGCAGCCAGGGCAAAGTTTCTTCCCCAGTTGCGGTTGCCGCTTGAAGAGACCGAGGTCAGATAGGGAGCGGATTGTTCCAGAAATCTTCTTGTGGTTTCTGGAATTTCTCCGAACCTGGTCGTAAACGTGACCAAGTGCCCGGGCTCAAAGACAGCTTGGTCTTCTTGTATCTTGTGAAATTCCCAGCCGGTCAGTGTTTTTACCTTTTGAATGAAGCGCTCTACATTTCCCGTTCTGCTATCGTAATAAATCCGTTCCATGGTCACCCCTTCTTCATTGTGCGACCAGTGTGGAAAGTTCTTCGGGCTTAAATCCTATAATCCTCTTTTGTTCCAGATCGTTGTCAAGTACGATCACGGTAGGCACAGTTCTGACCTTGAACCGGATCGCCAATTCGGGTTTATCAAAAGGGTTTACCTTTTCATAACTGATCCCTTTGCTGTCCAGAAAACTTGAAACCTGGTCGCATGGTGCACAATCATTTTTCTCGAATTTGATAATCCTTGTCATAGTCATAAAGTTTTAAAATATTGTACTTTTATTGGTTTGAAACTCAAATTCCATAGGGGAGTCTGAGGTCTAAACAAATATCAGCTATTTGTTTCACGAAAGCCAACAATTGTTATCAACAGATGTGGAATTATTCACAATCCTAAAGAAAATGATTTGTAAGATTGGGCGTAAACGACTGATAACAAGGTATTAATAAAGAATACTAACTGGTTTAGATTAAGTATTCAAAAAGGGTTTGATCCGAATTTACCGGAATATATCCAAAATTGTTCTCCTCCATCCGTCGAATCAAGTCGGGATAATCTTCCGCTGATCTGAGTTCGATCCCAACCAGTGCCGGGCCCCTTTCCCTTTGGGTCTTTTTGATAAACTCAAATCGGGTGATATCGTCACCTGGTCCCAAGACTTCATTCACAAAGAGCTTCAAAGCCCCCGGCCTTTGTGGGAATCGTACGATGAAATAATGCTTCAGACCCTCATGCAGCAAGGACAATTCCTTGATTTCGCTCATGCGGTCTATATCATTGTTTCCACCGCTCATGATGCAGACCACCTTCCGTCCCCTGATTTCTTCCCGGTAATCATCCAATGCAGCGATAGACAGTGCCCCTGCCGGTTCGGCTACGATGGCATCCCGATTGTATAACTCTAAAATACTGGTGCAAACTTTTCCTTCCGGAATTGCTTTCACATCATCCAGCAACCTACTGCAAAAATCATAGTTCAAATCTCCGACCCGCTGCACCGCTGCGCCATCCACAAATTTGTTTATGCGTTCAAGCGTCACCGGTCCCCCATGCTCAATAGCTGCTTTCAGGCAGGCTGCCCCTTGTGGTTCGACCCCGAAAATCCGGATTTCCGGGTTTTTACTTTTCAGGTAATGGCTGGCCCCGGAAGCCAGGCCCCCACCGCCAACCGGCAGAATGACGAACTCTACCTGTGGGAGCTCTTCGAAGATTTCTACTCCTACAGTTCCTTGGCCTTCAATAATGTCCAGATCATCAAAAGGGGGGATAAAAGTCATCCCATGTTCTTTGGAATAGGCAAGGGCTGCCTGTTGGCAATCATCAAAGGTGTCACCCGTAAGGATAATGTCAATATACCCGTTTCCAAACATTTCTGTTTGGGAAATTTTTTGCTTTGGGCTGGGGCCCGGCATGAAAATCACTCCCTTGATCCCAAGCTTTTTACAGGAGAAAGCTACTCCCTGGGCATGATTTCCTGCAGAGGCACAGACAACTCCACGGCTTTTCTCGTCATCATTCAACTGCATTATCTTGTTGAAAGCCCCCCGGAGTTTGTAAGACCGCACTACTTGCAGGTCCTCGCGCTTGATGTAGATTTCAGCCTTATAACGGTCAGACAAGCCAGCGTTGTACTGTAAAGGTGTGCGAACGATCACATCTCCAATTCGACGTAAGGCCGCTTCGGAATCTATTGATAAATTGTCGGCCGATATTTCGTTCATCTTCTATGCTCCTATAATTTTTGGCCTTCTACTTTTTCCATCAATCCTTTCAGATCTTCATCATTCAGGTCCTTTTTGCCGTCTGCCAATTCCAGAAATGCAGAATAAGCTGTATTGAGCGTTTCTTTGTCCACCTGATATCCCAAACGGTGCAGGTGGTGCTTGAGGGCATGCCTTCCGCTCCGTGCGGTCAAAATAATACCAGCCTCTTCCAGACCTACATCCTCAGGATTAATAATTTCATAATTCTCCCGGTGCTTTAAGAATCCGTCCTGGTGAATACCCGAGCTGTGTGCGAAGGCATTTCTGCCTACAATGGCCTTGTTAGGCTGTACAGGCATATTCATCATAGAACTTACCTTTTGGCTAATATAGGTAAAGAGCTTACTATTTATACGAGTGCTTAAGTTAAACAGACTTTGATTATGTACTTTGAGGATCATGGCTACCTCTTCCAAAGAAGTGTTTCCTGCCCGTTCGCCAATTCCATTGATGGTACATTCTATCTGTCTGGCTCCATTTTGAATGGCAGCAATCGAATTTGCAGTAGCCAGACCCAGATCATTATGGCAATGGGCGGAAATAATAGCCTGGTCGATGTTCTTCACATTTTCCTTCAGGAAACGGATTTTAGCTCCGTATTGATCTGGAAGACAGTATCCATTGGTGTCCGGAATATTCACCACAGTTGCGCCGGCGGCAATCACTGCTTCTATCATTCGGGCCAGATATTCCACATCAGCACGGCCCGCATCCTCTGCGTAAAACTCCACATCTTCTACAAATTTCTTGGCGTATTTTACCGCTTCTACTGCACGTTCCAGGATTTCTTCCCTGTTACTATTAAATTTGTATAGGATATGAGTGTCAGAAGCTCCAATTCCTGTATGGATCCGTGGCCGTTTGGCAAATTTCAGGGAATCTGCTGCAACCTCAATATCGTTTTTGTTCGCTCGGGTTAGGGCGCAGACGATGACATCATCCACCACCTTTGAAATTTCAACCACACTCTGGAAATCTCCCGGGCTGGATACCGGAAATCCGGCCTCAATCACATCAACCCCAAGTTCTTCAAGGTCAATAGCGATATCCACCTTCTCTTTGGTGGTCAATTGGCAGCCCGGCACCTGCTCCCCATCACGCAAGGTGGTATCAAATATGTATAAATGATTCGGATCGTGTAACATGGCTTTTCGGTTTTATTGGTTTACAAATTCTGTTACGGTTTCCAATACTTTTATTCCCATTTCATTGGTCCCCAATATATTTTCTTTAGCTGTGCTGGTATCTGCGATATCCATTGTTCTAAACCCGGCTTTCAGGGTTTCTGCTACTGCATTTGTTACCAGCCCGGCCTCTTCTTTCAGGCCAAATCCAATGTCCAGCATCAGTGCTGCTGATAATATGGATGCTAATGGGTTGGCTTTATTCTGACCTGCAATATCGTGCGCAGAGCCATGGATGGGTTCATAGAAGCCAGTTCCGTCACCTACAGAAGCCGAAGCCAACATTCCCATGGACCCAGCGATTTGGGAAGCCTCGTCAGTGAGGATATCCCCAAACAGGTTGGCGGTCAGTACTACATCAAACTTCCTTGGATTTTTGACCAATTGCATAGCTGCATTGTCAATAAACATATGCTCGGTCTCAACATCCGGATATTTTTTTGCAATTTCCTGTACAGTCTCCCGCCAGAGGCGTGAGGTTTCCAATACATTGGCTTTATCCACGGAGCAAAGCTTACCCCGCCTCGTCCGGGCAGCTTCGAAGGCTTTCACAGCAATCCGCTCCACCTCAAATCGATTATAGTTCATCAGATCCGAAGCAAAATTGCCATCTGCCGATCTGTTTTTTTCACCGAAATAAACATCACCTGTCAATTCACGGAAAAACAAGATATCTGTACCGCGCAAAACCTCGGGCTTGAGACTGGAGGCATCCAGCAATTCATCAAACAACAGGATAGGGCGGAGATTAGCATACAAGCCCAGTTCTTTCCGGATTTTTAGCAATCCCTGTTCCGGACGTACTTTGGCGGAAGGATCATTGTCGTATTTTGCATGTCCGATCGCGCCAAATAGGATAGCATCACTGGTTTTAGCTTTTTCCAATGTCTCATCCGGCAGCGGATTCCCGGTAGCTTCAATGGCGGTATGGCCCATTATGGCCTCGTCAAACACGAAATTATGACCATGCAATCCGGCGACTTTTTCCAGAATTGCCTTCCCCCATTTCGTCACCTCTTGCCCAATGCCGTCCCCTGGAATGATCAATATGTTTTTATTCATCGGTAAATCTGTTTGCTTCGTATGCCTCAATTTCTTTTTTATGACTCAAAATGTAATCAATATCGTCGTAACCATTGATCAGGCAAGCCTTTTTGTAAGGATTGATTTCAAATTGTTCCTGGTCTCCGGTGGATAGGATCCGGATACTCTCCTTCTCCAGATCCACTTCGATTTGCGTGGTTGGGTCTTTTTCAACTTCGCTGAATATTTTTTGAAGGAATAGGTCGCTGACCTGAACGGGCAATAAGCCATTGTTCAAGGCGTTTCCTTTGAATATATCGGCAAAGAAGCTGCTGACCACCACATCAAAACCATAATCCGATATAGCCCATGCAGCATGCTCCCGGCTACTTCCACAGCCAAAATTTTTGCCTCCAACCAGTATTTTCCCCTGATATTTGGGATTGTTCAATGGAAATTCTGTTATAGGTTCATCCCCTTCCCTGAATCTCCAATCCCTGAATAGATTTTTTCCGAATCCCTCTCTGGTTGTAGCTTTGAGAAACCGTGCCGGAATAATCTGATCCGTGTCAATATTTTCATTAGGAACGGGTACTACTCCCGAAACTATATATTTGAATGTTTTTGTCGCCATGTTAATCACTTATTTCTATTTCCGCCTAAGCCAAAACCATTTCATCTTCTAACAACTCGCGCACATCAGTCACTTTACCCGTCACAGCTGCTGCTGCTGCCATTAATGGAGAAGCGAGAAATGTTCGGGAATTCGGCCCCTGCCGTCCTTCAAAATTGCGGTTTGAAGTCGAAATGCAATATTTTCCTGCCGGAATCTTATCCTCGTTCATGCCGAGGCAGGCACTACAACCCGGTTCTCTCAGGAAAAATCCGGCTTCCTCGAAAATCTTGTCAAGCCCTTCGAGTTTAGCTTGTTTTTCTACCTGTTTTGAGCCGGGTACTATCCATGCGGTCACTCCTTCGGCTTTGCGTTTTCCTTTCAGGAATTCGGCCACCTGCCGCAAATCCTCGACTCTTGAATTGGTACAACTTCCGATGAATACATAATCCACAGGCTGACCGGCAATTTTCTGCCCATCTTCCAGGCCCATATAATCCAAAGCCTTAATAAATGAAACCTGCTCTGATGCTTCGATCTCATTGACTCTGGGCACGTGTTCGGTCACACCAATTCCCATACCCGGATTGGTGCCATAAGTAACCATAGGCTCAATATCTGCTGCATTGAAATTCAACACCCGGTCAAACTCAGCGTCCTCATCTGTATATAGGGTTTTCCAGTATTCCAAGGCTTCCTCCCAGGCTTCTCCCTGTGGCGCAAACTTGCGCCCTTTCACATAATCAAAAGTAGTTTGGTCCGGAGCGATCAATCCGCCGCGCGCGCCCATCTCAATACTCATATTGCAGATGGTCATCCGGCCTTCCATGCTAAGGGAACGTATTGTGTCTCCGGCGTACTCTACAAAATACCCGGTTCCTCCGGCTGCAGAGATTTGGGATATAATGTAAAGAATAATGTCTTTGGCACCAACTCCACGCTGCAATTCGCCATTGACTTCGATTTTCATGCGTTTTGGCCGGGGCTGCAATAAACATTGGGTAGCCATCACCTGCTCTACCTGAGAAGTGCCAATGCCAAAAGCAATGGCGCCGAAAGCCCCATGGGTGGAGGTGTGGCTGTCCCCGCAGACGTAAGTTCCACCAGGTCTGGTCAAGCCCAATTCCGGGCCGATCACATGCACTATCCCTTGGTAGGGGTGTCCCAGTCCATACAATTCAACCCCAAATTCTGCACAATTCTTCGTCAGCATATCCACTTGCAAACGGGATAATTCCTCCTTGATAGGCAGATGCTGATCGATGGTAGGCACATTATGGTCTGCAGTCGCAACGGTTTGATTGGGGCGGAAAACAGGAAGTCCCCTTTTTCTGAGCCCATCAAATGCCTGTGGGCTGGTGACTTCATGAATGTAATGGGTGTCAATATACAAAACGTCAGGAAACCCTTCCTTGCTACTGACCACATGTGCATCCCAAATCTTGTCGAATAAAGTTTTACCCATAATATAAAGTTATTATTAGCCTTTATGCAAATAAAATTTGCCTTTATGCAAAGCTAAGCATTTTTTGGAAGATTTTCACACAGGGGGACTGTCAAAAATATGGTGCTAATACCGGATTCCCGGGTTATAAAATGGGAAATGTATATTTCAGGAAATATATGTATGGTGTTTTCCGGTTTCACTATTTCCCCAAATTCATATGAATTTGGGGAAATAGTGAAACCGGAAAAAGGTATAATGTAAACCGCTCACCTCTATCTAAACCGGCCTTATCCTTATTGGTTTTCCGGGCGGAGATTGCGGACAGCAGCCCCTGCTTGCCAAAGTTCGCTTTCGCGGAGCTCCTTCAATTCTGCCTCCAATTTTTCCCGGTAATCCGGTTGGCTGTTGCTGTCGATGGAGCGCTGAGATTCCTTGCCGGCCGCCACACTCTCATAAAGCTCCTTGAACACCGGCGCAGTAGCATCCCTGAATTTTTTCCACCAATCCAATGCACCTCTTTGAGCGGTGGTGGAACAATTGGCATACATCCAATCCATTCCGTTTTCCGCGACCAGAGGCATCAGGGATTGTGTTAACTCCTCTACTGTTTCGTTGAAAGCCTCTGAGGGCGAGTGCCCATTTTCCCGCAACACTTGATACTGGGCGGCAAATATTCTCTGGATGGCCCCCATCAGCGTCCCGCGCTCCCCGGTCAGATCCGAATACACCTCTTTCTGGAAGTCGGTTTCAAACAGGTAGCCACTCCCAATTGCGATTCCCAAAGCGATTACTCTTTCTCTGGCCTTCCCGGTGGCATCCTGGAAAATAGCAAAGCTCGAATTCAGCCCACGGCCCTCTAAAAACAAACGACGCAATGAAGTGCCGGAACCTTTAGGTGCGACCAGGAATACATCGACTCCGGCTGGGGGTACAATGCCTGTCTGCTCGTTGAAGGTAACTCCGAACCCATGTGAAAAATAGAGTGCTTTGCCCGGAGTAAGGTGCTTTTGTACTGTGGGCCACAGTGCAATCTGAGCGGCATCACTGAGCAAATAGCAGATTATGGTGCCTCTTTCAAGCGCTTCCTCGATCTCAAACAGCGTTTCGCCCGGCACCCAACCATCGGACACAGCCTTATCCCAGGTTTTCGAATTTTTTCGCTGGCCCACAATCACCCGGATGCCATTTTCTTTTTGATTTAATGCTTGTCCCGGGCCCTGAACCCCATAGCCAATCACGGCCACAGTTTCACTCTGCAACACTTCCTGAGCCTTTGCCAGGGGAAACTCTTCGCGGGTTACCACATTTTCTACGGTTCCGCCAAAATTGATTTTTGCCATTTTTTATGATTTTGATTGTTGTTTAATTTTTGATTGTTGTTTAATTAATTTCAGGATGTGCCAATTATTGAAGTAAAATTCTACGCTGGGCCTGTGCATAACCTAAGTGCAAATTATCGTGCATCAAGGTGGTGAGCAATACTTCTTCTATGCTATTCAATTCTGCACCATAAGTCGAAGTGGAAAAGGGTACAAAGCCTTTGCTGAAAACTCTTGCATTATAATCCTTTTCAATCTGGTTTATACTGTGTTCCATAAGTTCTTTCAAAAATGAAATCTCGGTGGACTGAATAAGATAAGTAGGTCTGCTGTCTTTTCGATAAGCAGCTTGCAGCGGGATCTGAAAGTCGGGGTTCACTCCAGATCTTTGGTAGCAAAGAGCCGGAGTCGTGACCACAATATGCCCCAGATTCCAGGCAATATTGTTGTTAAATCCTGGAGGTCTGGCATTAAGCTGCTCTACGGTGAGCGAATTGACCAAAGTTGCAAACACCATTCGGGTCTGCCGAATGCTGTCAAATACCGATTTTATCATACTGACTAAATTTACATTCTAAAATTACATTCTATATTATATTATATTCCAAAATTACATTGTAAAAACCTTTTCGCGCTGATCCAGGTATTGATTTTCCACCACTTCCTGGGCAGGTTCGGCCTCCTCAAATTCCTTCAGTTTTTTGTGAAAGCCCTCGCTGTCCTTTATGATGGCAATTCGTGCACTGCGAACAAACTCAATCAGCCCATATTCAGCAAGTGCTGTTGTCAGCGCATCAATTTCTTCCCGTCTGCCAGCGGTTTCAAAAACTGTGTAATCGTTGCGAATAGCCACCGCACTGGCCCCAAATTGACGTAAAAGCCGTTCGACCGGCGCTTTTTCAGTCACGATAGAGGTGGGGACCTTGTAAAGGGCCTGTTCCTGCCAAATCACTTCATCATCGGTATTGTAATACGCTTTCAATACTTCCACCTGTTTTTCAAACTGTCTGCAGATTTTGCGCAATACTTCCTCAGTTTCTTGAATAACTATAGTAAAGCGGTGAATCCCTTCAGCCTCAGAAGGTGAACCGCTGAAGCTTTCCACATTGATCTTTCTCCTGGAGAAAATCGCCGAAACCCTTCCGATCATTCCTATGGAGTTTTCGGTATAGAGAGTAATGGTGTATTCCTTCTTTTCCATTTTATTTTAATCTGATTTATTTTAATCTGATT
>DATGNG010000042.1:0-5206 GCA_035306865.1 Sphingobacteriaceae bacterium | reverse complement strand
CAAAAGAGCGGTTGAGGTCAGTGTTTTTTCTCCTCCTGACAATTGATTGATGGATAATGGTCGCTTGCCTTTGGGACGGGCCACAATGTCGATGTCGGATTCGAGCGGATTGTCCGGATCGCTTAGGATCAAATCACAACTGTCTTCTTCATTGAAAAGAGAGCGGAATACTTTGATGAAGTTTTCCCGTACCTGATTGAAGGATTCCATGAATTTCTCTTTTGCCACGGCATCGATCTCCTCAATGGTTTCCAAGAGCGAGTTTTTTGCGTCCAGCAGGTCCTTTTTTTCGGTCTGGATAAAGGTGTAACGCTCGTTCATTTCCTGGTAGGCTTCCATGGCCATGGGGTTGATGCTGCCAAAATCGTCCAGTTGCCGTTTGAGCTTTTCGGTTTTTTCGGTCAATTGTTGTTGATCCAATCCAGCCAGTTCAGTTTCCACTTTTTTCGGTGTCTCCTCAGACTCTCCAGACTCTCCCGTTTCTTCTCCAGACTCGATCAAATCCCGGATATCAATGTTGAATTCTACGGCCAGCCGTTCTTTGAGGGTATTCAGGGCAATTTTTAATTCGTTTTCCTGATCCTTCAATCCACTGACAACTTCATCTATGTCATCTTTTTCCCTGCGGGTAATGGCAATCTGCTCCTCCATCACATTCGCTTTTTCCCGCAAGGCATAATAACTATTCTCCAATTCCTTGAGTCCGTCCTCCAAAGATTCCTTCTCGGCATACATTTCGATCAGGCCATCGTCCGACAGGTCCACATGTTGCAGGGTCTCCTGAATAGCGGCTTTGGTCTGCTCGTACTCAGCTTCGTTTTTTTCCAGTCTTTTTTCCAGGTTTTCCTGCTGGCTATAACGGTATTCCAAATCCTTGTTGAGGCTGGCCACGGTATTTTTCTGTTGGTGAAAACGCAAGTTTTCCTGATTGTAAACGCCGGATTTGTCGGTGAGCAGATCTGACAGTTCGAGGTACTGTTCGTTCAATTGTTGCAGTAGAGTCTCCTCCTCTGTTTTTTTGATGTTTAATGCTGCCGATCGGGGTTGTGCTGCCTGCAAATCACGGTCCAAAGCCTCCATTTTGATTTTTATATCCGCTTTGCGGTTTTGGGTATTGGTGATAAAGGCCTGATGTTGTTCGTGTTTGGTTTTGACGGAGACCAGTTCCTGGTTGAGCCGATTGAGTTGCAGGTCCAATTCTGCCAGCAAATCCTTCTGTGAGCTGGCAGTCCAGGCCGTGATTTGGTGATTGCAATCGGTCAATTCGGCGCTGAGTTTCTGAATCAAATCACCGGAGGCTTTGATTTCTTTGCTCAAATTTTCCAGGTTTTTGGCACGGCCGATGCGTTTGCCTTCAAACAGGCCGACTGAGCCACCGCTCAGGCCAAGTTGGTTGATAGTGAACTTTCCCTCCGGATGCAAAATAATGGCTCCTGGATAGGGGAGATCCGCCTTTTCATCCAGCTGAGGGTCCCGCAACAAGAAAACATCCTGTAACAGCTTCTGGCAAAGAACTTGGTATCGGGCATCTACGGAGATGATGTCCAGTGCAGAAATAAAACGGGCATCTACGGGCTGTCTCGCAACATTCGTCTCATCAGCGGTTATCGCTTCCAGCACAAAGAAATGCGCCCGGCCCCGTGAAGAGTCCCGCAGCAATTGGATCGCATGTACGGCTTCCTGCCGGGTTTCCACCACATAATGGTTCATGATGGGCTCCAGGTAATTTTCAATGGCGATCCGGTAATCTTCCTTACAGAATAGCACATCCGAAAATAGCGGATAGGGCTTTTTCCATCCGGCATGCTTGCGCAAGAACCGGATCGACTCCGGGAATCCTTCCAGGTTGTCCACCAAAGATTTGGTCAGGTTATACTCGTTTTCACGGGCATCCAGCAAGCGGCTTTCCCGGTTGATATCTTCTTTCAACGCTGTAATCCGCTCCGTTGTTCCCTGAATCTGCTGCTGCAACTGCTCCTCCTGCTCCTGGGCAAAGCTACGCTGCGCCGAAAGGCTTTCGTGCTTTTGTTCCAACTCGGCGATCACCGCATTGAATTGTCCCAATTCCTGCTCCCTGCTCTCCGTATCCGCCATATTCCGCAGACTTTCCTGCTCCAGGGCATCCCGCTGAATAGTCCATACGGTGACCTCCTTTTCCAGATCATAAATCGCCTGCTGGGTCAGTTGGCTCTGCCTGTTCGCCTGATCCACCTTGCCTTTCAGCGACTGCTGTTGCCCCCGCAATTCCTCCACCTCCCGCTGCTTGTGGCCCAGATCCACCCCGAAGGCCTCCAGTTTCTGCTGGGCTTCGGTCAATTCTTCTGTGAGCCGTTTGATATTATAACCCACATGATTGAATTGCTGCTTGTCCTGCGCCAGCTCAATGCTCAATCGGCTTTCCTGCGCCTGTAGATTGCGGAGCTGCTCGTTGCGGACTTTTTTATCGCTTTCATAGGCCCTGATCTTGCCAATATGCTCGTTGGTCACTTTCTGCTGGGCAGCAAGATTTTTTTCCTGTACCAAAGTTTCCTGTTTCAGGGCCTGTAGGGCAGCCTCCAGTTGATGGATCTCGGTCAAAATCCGGGTTTGCCCGGTTTTTTGGGCCAGCTCCTGTTGTTGCAGAGCCTCCAGGTTTACCTGGAAATCCCGGATGCGCAGGGTGGCCAGGGCGATACTGTATTGTTTGTACTGCTCCTTCAACTTATAGTACCGCTCGGTTTTCCGGGCCTGGTTTTCCAGGGTTTTGAGGTTCTTTTCGATCTCAAACAGCAGGTCCTCCACCCGGTCCAGGTCGGCCTGCGTATCCCGGAGCTTATTGAGGGTTTGTTTTTTCCGCACTTTATATTTGGAAATCCCTGATGCTTCCTCAAACAGGTTCCTGCGGGAATTGTCCTTGTTGTTGATGATTTCATCAATCATCCGCAATTCGATGATCGAATACGAATCCGCCCCGATCCCGGTGTCCAGGAACAGGTCGGTAATATCTTTCAGTCGGCACCGTACGTCGTTGAGGCGGTATTCGCTTTCCCCCGTCCGGTACAGTTTGCGGGTGATGGTCACTTGCGAAAATTCGGTGGGGAGAATGTTTTTGGTGTTATCAAATGATAGGGAGACCTCTGCCAGATGAGAAGGCTTGCGGGTTTTTGTACCATTGAAAATGATGTTTTCCATTTTCTCCGAGCGCAGCATACGCGTACTTTGCTCGCCCAATACCCAACGGATGGCATCGACCACATTGGATTTGCCGCAGCCATTAGGGCCCACAATAGCCGTCACCCCCTCATTGAAATGAATGGTGATTTTATCTCCGAAGCTTTTGAATCCTTTTATTTCAAGTTTGGTCAGTTGCATCTTTTCCGATCTTCCCAGAAGCGTTTACGAGGACGAAAATAGGAAATTTTTTTCCTATTTTTGCAGCAAGATGGAAAGCAAGCAGGAAAATAAGGAAGATTTTAGTTTCTGGACCAAACATAAGCGTTTTGCAGGCAATGAAATTCTACTCTACACCATCATGGTGATCGGGATCATCCTGGGTTTTATTCTGGTTACCTTTCTGTTTTGAGTTCTGTTTTGAGTACTTATTTCTACATATAATCATATTTAATTTTACCTTTTTCAGCACCTCCTTCAATGAATCTCAATTTAAAGCGTCCTTTGGCATTTTTCGATCTGGAAACCACCGGAGTAAATATTGCCATGGATCGCATCGTCGAAATTTCCATCCTCAAAGTAGCACCGGACCAATCGGAGGAGAGTAAAACCTTTAGGGTCAATCCTGAAATGCCCATTCCTCCCGAGTCTTCGTTTTTTCACGGTATCTATGATGAGGATATAAAAGATGCGCCCACTTTTAAGCAGATTGCAAAGGAAATAGCGGACTTTATTGGTGATGCGGATTTGGCCGGCTATAATTCCAATAAATTCGACATTCCGCTGCTGATGGAGGAGTTTCTACGTGCCGGAGTGGATTTTTCTTTGGACGACCGCTTTTTTGTGGATGTTCAGAATATTTTCCATCAAATGGAGCAGCGTACGCTGAAGGCAGCTTACCGTTTTTATTGTGATAAAAATCTGGACAATGCGCACACGGCCGAGGCGGATGTACGGGCGACCTATGAGGTGCTATTATCCCAATTGGACCGCTATGACGGGGTGGAATGGGAGGATAAGGCTGGGAATGTTAGCCAACCGGTGCTCAACGACGTGGCAGAGCTACATAAGTTTACGAATTTGAGTCTGCCGGTGGATTTTGCCGGTCGTTTGGTTTATAATGAGGAGGGTGTGGAAATTTTCAATTTCGGGAAGCACAAGGGGCTGCCGGTGGAAGAAGTTTTTGTCCGTGAACCCAGTTATTATGCCTGGATGATGAATGGGGATTTCCCACTTTACACCAAAAAGTGCCTTGAAAAGATTTGGAATCGATTTAAGGCGAAGCAGGCAGAAGGAGCAAAACAGGATAGGCAGGTAGTACAGAGTCGCCAGGGCCAAAAAGCCAAGCCGCTGACCACGGATATGCTGAAAGACCTGCAGGCCAGATTTGGAAAGAAGTAGATCCGTTTTTGAATATGCTCTTTTCACCGTTTCATAACTTCCCCAAATTAATATGAATTTGGGGAAATGGTGTTTTGATAATCAGCATATATTGTTTTTAATACTTAGGCAGTAGAAAACCACATTGTATTTGAGGTGAAAATTGCTTATTTTTGTTAGATAAAAATTTTTACAGATACAAAAACAGAAGCAACAGAAAGTGCATATATGGAACAACAGACAGAGCATATCAAGTGTTTGATTATTGGGTCCGGTCCGGCCGGATATACTGCAGCAATTTATGCGGCCAGAGCCGATTTGAAGCCGGTCGTCTATACGGGGATCGTGCCGGGCGGCCAATTGACTACGACAACTGATGTGGATAATTTCCCGGGCTATCCGGATGGGGTAAATGGTACCCAGATGATGGAAGATCTCAAACGGCAGGCCGAGCGTTTCGGCACTGAGGTGCGTTTTGGCTATGCTACTGCAGTAGATTTTTCTGGGGATGTGCACCGGGTGACCATTGATGGTAATAAGACGGTGACGGCCGATACCGTAATCATAGCGACCGGAGCGACAGCCAAATGGCTTGGCCTTGAAAGCGAACAGAAATACAGTGGATTTGGGGTTTCGGCCTGTGCGGTCTGTGATGGATTTTTCTTCCGCCAGCAGG
>DATGNG010000041.1:0-22293 GCA_035306865.1 Sphingobacteriaceae bacterium | reverse complement strand
TGACCCAGAAAATTACATTACTTTATTCCTTAAGATAGACAATGCACGTTTCAGAGCCCAGGTCAATCCCGGAGATACATTGATTTATCAATGCCACCTGACAGAACCAATCCGTCGGGGCATTGCACAAATGAAAGGAGTGGGTATGGTAGGCGAAAAGGTGGTTGTTGAAGCTGATTTGATGGCACAAATTGTAAAAGTAAAATAACGCAGAAAAGAGATGATTCAATCATTAGCATATATCCATCCAGAGGCGAAAATCGCAGATAATGTGGTGGTAGAACCTTTTGTGACCATCCATAAAGACGTTGTGATCGGTGAGGGAACATGGATTGGGTCGAATGTGACCATCATGGATGGAGCGCGTATAGGCAAAAATTGCCGTATATTTCCTGGGGCAGTGATTTCGGGAATTCCACAAGACCTGAAATTTGATGGGGAAATTACGACAGCTGAAATTGGCGATAACACCACGATCCGGGAATGTGTTACGGTCAACCGCGGCACTAAGGACAAGTGGAAAACTGTGATTGGCAGTAATTGTCTGATCCAGGCGTATTGTCATATTGCCCACGATTGTTTTGTGGGTGACCATTGTATTTTCTCTAACAATAGTACCCTTGGGGGCCATATTACAGTAGGCGACTATGTGGTATTGGCAGGGATGGTTGCCGTACATCAGTTTTGCCATATTGGGTCACATTCTTTTGTGGCAGGCGGGTCATTGGTACGGAAAGATGTGCCCCCGTTTGTAAAGGCAGCACGCGAACCACTTTCCTATGCCGGTGTAAATTCTGTGGGTCTGCGTAGGAGAGGTTTTACCCCAAGCCAGATTAATGAAATTCAGGATATTTACCGGGTGTTGTTTGTGAAGAATACCAATTTGTCCAAAGCACTTGATATTATTGAAACCGAATATAAACCTACTGAAATCAGGGATGAGATTCTTGATTTCATCCGCAATTCGAACCGGGGAGTTATGAAAGGCTTCGGACATGTGCGCTCAATGGGTTAATTTTTGATAAAGTATGATGTTTGAAATCCGGCTCAATCAAATTGGAAGACGATTTAATCGGGATTGGATTTTCAGGCAGATTGATTTTCACTTTGTTTCCGGGGAGCGATATGCTATTTTAGGACCTAATGGCTCCGGAAAATCTACGCTTTTGAAGGTTATTTCGGGGAGTTTGACTCCTTCGGAAGGTATGATAACCTATTTTTCAGCGGGCAACGAAGTGCCGGTTGAGCAAGTTTATCGGTACTTGACGGTTGCAGCTCCCTATATGGAGTTGGTGGAAGAGTTTAGCCTGAGGGAAATGCTCCGGTTCCATTTCAAGTATAAGGAATTTCTGAATGGTTTTGACCAAGATACGCTGGCGGAGAGAATCGGGTTGGCCGGATCCATGGATAAGCCGTTGCGGTTTTTTTCTTCGGGCATGAAGCAACGGGTCAAACTTGCACTGGCCTGCGCATCAAAAAGCGATGTATTGCTACTGGATGAGCCAATTTCCAACTTAGACCACCGGGCTATTGAATGGTATCATCAATTACTTGAAGATACAGTCCGGAAGGACAGGATTCTAATTATCTGCTCCAACCAACCTGAGGAGTATAAAAGCTGCAATGCGGTCCTGGAACTTGGTTAGACCACAATGTGCGGAGGAAGAGTTTTTGGTTGACACCTTATTTTTTTTATTTTTGTGAACCAAATAAAGAATATTCACTTATTGTAAATTACCATGGCAAAGGCATCAGAAGTTAAATCGGGAAATGTTTTGAGATTCAACGGTGAGTTGGTTGCGGTTGAGGAGTATCTCCATCGTACTCCGGGGAACCTGAGGGCATTTTATCAGGCAAAAATGAGGAATGTCAGGACCGGAAAACTGGTCGAATACCGTTTCAGAACTGATGAAGAAGTCGAAATCGCCCGTGTGGAAACCAACGATTATCAATATTTGTATGATGATGGTGATTTCTTTGTGGTGATGGATAATAATACCTTTGACCAATTCAATATACCAAAGCATTTATTTGGGGATTCGGCACGATTCTTGTCGGAAGGTATGCAGGTCATTATCTCTATGGAAAGTGAAGAGCCGATTATGGCTCAGGCACCGACCACTGTAGAACTGGAAGTTACCTATACAGAACCTGCAGTGAAAGGCGACACCTCTACAAACGCCCAGAAAAGCGCTACCGTTTCTACTGGTGTAGAGATAAGGGTTCCGTTATTTGTAAATCAGGGAGATAAAGTGAAGATAGACACCCGCTCTGGAGAATACATTGAGCGTGTAAAATAAAATATTAAAGATTTAGGTTTAGGTTGATTATTCGGTCTTGGGGCTCCCCGCTTCGAGGCCGATTTTTTTTTGGGGGCTTGGATTTTTGAATTTTTTGAATTTCTTCAAGTCAGACTGCCTTTTCCTGATTTCACTCTTTCCGAGAAATGAATTCATTTCCCGGAATAGCGTTTTCGCTGAAACACTTATCCCCATATTTGTATGAATTTGGGGATAAGTGAAAACGGTGAAAACCATACCGTCTCCCGCTTTCATCCCCCCTCTCAGAGAATATTTGTCGACTTTTCGGCAATCAGATACTGATAGAGTACATTTGCTGATTTTTTTAACAGAGCAATATAGCCTTCTTCATAAGTTTCCAGGCAACCATTGGTGATCAGCACCAAGCCAAACTTTTTTTCCGGATGGAAAAACATATTGCTGTACAAACCGTAGGCAGAGCCGGTATGTCCTACCATGCTTTCACCCGGGATATAATTTGAAGCGTTGGTCAATGCTAACCCGTAACCGCTGGACTCCAGGACAGCCTGCTGCATTTCTCTGGAGCTATTAGGCTGCAGGATCTGCACTCCATTACTTACCCCGTAATTCATATGCATGATCATGTATTTTGCCAGATCAGGCGCCGAAATCTTCATTCCCCCCGTTGGTGAGAATACAGGAGCAGAATAACCCAATGTATAGTCTTTCAGTTCCTCCCTTCTTGGATGATAGGCATCAGGAGCCGCTCTATATTCCCCGGTTTCTTTATTGTAGGTGTAAAGCGATGCAAATAGGGAGTTGTCCAGGGAGTCAATGCAGTAGCCACCGTAGAGGCCCAGAGGGCGGAGAATCTGGTTGTTTATATGTTGATCAAACCGGACTTGGGTAAAACGTTCCAGCACTGCGCCAGCCATGTTAAAGTTGAGGTTGCAATACTGATATTGACTTCCAGGGGCATAATCATTGTAGGATTTTGCCCAGTCCGGGTTTTTGGAGGGGTCGATCACATCCAGCCTGAAATAACCTTGACTATCATTGATGCTGGAGGTATGGGAAAGGACCATGCGCAAGGTAATTACCTGGTCAGGATACTTCGGGTTGCGCACCGGGAAACCGACCAGATCCCCGAAATCCGAATCCAAGGTAAAGTAACCGGCTTCCACCAATTGCATGATCGCAGTGGAAGTGAAGGATTTGGAGATGGAAGCGATCCGAAAAATATGGTTTTCCTGTAAAGGAGTCTGGTTTTCGAGATTTTTGTAACCAAAGGATTTTGTATAATGAAGTTTGCCGTCTTTGACCACAGCTACTGCAAGACCCGCTGCATGGAATTCTTCCATCAGGGAGGCAATTTCCACTTCCATCTGCTGCTGGTCGGTCTGCGCAAATAGTGGGTTTTGAATGATAAGCCAACAAGCTAATGCGAGCATAATATTTGAAATCTTGCGAGTTTTCATGTTCAGTTTTATTTGTAGTGGAAATGTTGAATCCGGCATGTTGCCGGACTTATGTGCTAAATTAGCTAAAAAGCTTGAAAATCAAAAAAAGGATGCCAAAAAGAAGAACGCTTTAAAACGGCATTCCAATTCCGAAATTGTATTGCACAAACCGATAGCGGTCCGGCGCATTGGATTGGGCATAATCATTTTTGAAAGCCCGGGCTCCCTTGAACCATTTGCCGATTACCCATTGATTCCCGGCTTCGAATTGGGGATCCCTTACCTTGGCTCCTACATCAAATCGGATGATAAAATAGTCCAGGTCGAAACGTAAGCCAGCCCCTGCCCCAATTCCCAACTGCCCCAAAAACTTATCTGCTTCAAACTTTCCGCCTGGGGTCAATTGTTGTTCATGCAGTTGCCAAATATTCCCGATATCGGTGAATGTAGCTCCTTTTACCTTGGCTCCCCATAGGTTGTGCATGATCCGGAAGCGGTACTCCATATTGGCCTCGAGTTTAATCTCACCCAATTGATCCAGATTACGCAGATTCATGCGTAGGGAAGGGTCCAGATCTTCCCGATTGTAATTGCCCGGACCCAAAGTTCGGGCCTGCCATGCACGCATTCCATTCATTCCCCCGCCAAAAAAACTTTTTTCAAAAATCAGCAAGCTGGAATTGTTGCCATAAGGTAGGGCAAGGCCGGGATTTAGCCTGAAAACGAGCTGGCGGTCACCGCCCAAATACCTGTAAAAGCGAAAATCACCTTCCATTTTGGTGTACTGGAGGTACGGCACTCCAAAAATCTCTTTTTCCCCGTCGTCATTTCTGCTGAAGTTAAAAAGATAATTACTGAAGTTCAATACATTCCCACTCAACTCCAAAGCTCCCCGCATATAGAAAAAGTTTTCTTTTCTTAG
Organism: Sphingobacteriaceae bacterium; assembly: GCA_035306865.1. Taxonomy (GTDB): domain Bacteria; phylum Bacteroidota; class Bacteroidia; order Sphingobacteriales; family Sphingobacteriaceae; genus DASRQK01. The sequence goes on along the minus strand of DATGNG010000041.1, from coordinate 17,650 downwards.
CAACTTGGGGCCATTGTAAGTGTAAATATATTGGGATCCCAAGCCAAAATAAGCCCGATTGTTGCTTCGGACATAGAGCAGGTAGCCTTTGTCGATCAGATCCTGGGCAAAGTTACCATCCAGGCGCCCATGACGGTATTCGAGGACCAGCGGTGAAAACTGGTGTTGTTTGTTGGGAGAGCTGTTCCAAAAATAAGATATAGTATTGACGGCGTATCGGTTGGAATAGGTCAATACCTGGTCGAAAATTTGTAGGCTGGAAGTAAACGTGGTCCTTGGCAGTCCTATATAATTAAACGAAAACTCTTTGAAGGGTACCAGCAACCTTGGGACGGAAATATTGACCCCAATCTGAAAGTCATTGTTAAAGATCCGGTCAAATAGGGTGCCCGGAAGCCTGGAATCAAACAGCACTCCGTAACCCAGTTTGATGTCGAGTTGTTCTGAACCTCCAAACAAATTACGATGCGAAAAAGTGTTTGCCAGATTGAAACCGCTCATTCCGCCGCTAAAGGTGTATTCCCCTTCCACCTGGTTTGACATATATGGCCGGGGAGTAAGTTCGTAGTTTAAACCCAGCTTATTGCTGTCCAACCGCACATACTCACTGTTGACACTTCTGAAACTGTTAAGGTCAAATAATCTGTCGTAGGTAAGGTTTTCTCGATCCAGGTTGTAAATGTCTCCAGGGAACAGAAAAAAATATCGGCTCAGGGACTTGGTTCGGAATTTTCCGGTATAATCGTGGAAGGTCAGTCCATTGGAGGTTTTGGTAATGTGGGGTTGTTCGGGATTTCGGTCCGGATCCTGATGACGAATGGTAATCAGGCTACTGTCCACCACATATTTTATATGGGCTTGTTGTCCTGTTGGGTTGTCTATATGAATGAGTAGGTCAGCCTGTTTTTCGGTCAGATTGGTGTCTATATCCACATACATGTATTGACGCATATAGTCCACATATCCGTTTCTTCTCATCATGGAATAGATCGCTTCCCGTTCAGCCGCAATGGAATCTATGTCCAGCCTAAACCCCGGCCTGAGGTTGGTGAAGTCATGTTTGCTTTGCAGATAAAGGGCGGCAACAGACGGATCCTCTACCTCCAGCAATATTCGGTTGATATTAAAGGGTTCACCGGTATCTACTAAAAACCGAATACTGGCTTTTTTCCCCTTGTAATGAATGCTGTCAGTCACCTTGGCTTCCAAATAGCCTTTGTTAAATAGAAATCGATTGATCTGCATGGCAGAAAGATCAACCAGCGCACTGTCCAGAATATGCGGAGCCTCTCCAACCCTTCTGATGTTTCTGGACTTATACTTTCCTTTTTGGGTGTTGATAAGGTTGTAAAAGAATAGGTTGATGCGGGAGTTGGGCTGAATGCTTTGTGGAATATAGTTTTGGGCTTCTTCTTCCATGGAGGGAGAAAGGCCTTCAATTTGGGTTCTGACCACCAAAGCTTGCCCGTCTTCCAGAAACCGCGCCGACCTGCACCCAGCTGAAAATAACAACAAAAATCCTATACTTGCATACAGAAAGTATTTTTTCTGGTAAATTTTAGTCATTGGTAAATTTCAGTCATTCAAGTATGTTGTCAAAATCACAGATCAGGTTCATTACCTCATTGAAACAAAAAAAATTCCGCAAGCTGCACGGAGTATTTGTAGTAGAAGGGACCAAATCCGTAGAAGAATTTATTGACTCGGATTATGAAGTCCTTTCCCTATTTATTACTCCGGATGCAACTACAAAAATGAGTAAAATCCCTCGTAAAATAGAATTTTTTGAGATTACTGATGATGAACTGAAGAAAATAAGCAATCTGACCACGCCTCAGGGGGTGCTGGCGGTTGTGAAAATTCCAATGGAAGATGAGAAGGATCTGAGTTTTGTGCGGGAAACGACAAGTGATATGGGATTTACCCTGGTGCTGGATGATGTGCAGGATCCGGGCAACCTGGGCACCATCATCCGCACGGCAGACTGGTTTGGATTTTCGACCCTGATTTGTTCGGTAGGTTCGGTGGATGCCTATAATCCAAAGGCGGTGCAGGCCAGTATGGGTTCTCTTGCCCGGGTGCGGGTATTATATACCGATCTAACTGACTTGTTTGCAAGCTCCCCCTTACCAGTTTTTGGAGCAGTGCTGGATGGGCAGTCTATCTATGAAATAGATTTTGGAAAGCAGGGTTTTGTTTTATTGGGTAATGAAGGGCAGGGGATTTCTCCGGAAATCCAATCTTTCATTCATCATCCAGTGACCATTCCGCGAAGGGGTGCAGCCGAATCGCTTAATGTAGCTATTTCTGCAGCCTTATTTTGTTCAGAATTATATAGGAGGAGTCCCTCTTAGGGGGAGTACTTCTGCGGATTAAATTGTAAATAATAGGAAATTTCTCTAATTTTGGGTTTTTAAGCTGATATGGCAATAGAATTTTACGGAGATTTTAAGTTGGGGATTTTGGGTGGTGGTCAATTGGGACGGATGCTGATCCAGGAGGCTATTAATTACAATGTGGTGGTGAGTATTCTGGATCCCGATCCAAATGCTCCCTGTAAGGATCTCTGCGGTGATTTCCAGACGGGTTCCCTGGGTGATTTTGATACGGTTTACCAGTTTGGCAAAAATCTGGACATGCTCACCATTGAAATTGAGAAAGTCAATGTTGATGCATTGGAGAAACTGGAAGAGGAGGGGGTTATGGTATTCCCACAGTCCCGCATTATCCGACTGATCCAGGATAAGGGGCTTCAAAAGCAATTCTTCAAACAAAACGATATTCCTACAGCGACTTTTCAATTGATTTCTTCCAGAGAAGAGCTGGTCTCTGCTTCCATGCAGTTGCCTTATATCCAAAAGCTTCGTAAAGATGGATATGATGGCCGGGGAGTGAAAAAACTGGAGTCCCCATCCGATCTTGAGGAAGCGTTTGAAGCCCCGAGCCTGATCGAACATTGGGTAGATTTTGAAAAGGAAATCGCAGTTATTGTTTCCCGGAATGAAAGAGGGGAAATGGCTACTTTCCCATGTGTGGAAATGGAGTTCAATCCCAAAGTAAATTTGGTGGAGTTCCTGGTGTCCCCGTCAGTACTTTCTTTCGAAATCCAGCAACAGGCAGAAAATCTGGCAAAAAAAATTGCCGAAGATTTACAGATCGTCGGTATTCTTGCGGTGGAAATGTTCTTGACCAAAGACGGAAAATTATTGGTCAACGAGCTTGCGCCAAGACCACATAATAGCGGCCATCACACCATTGAGGGCAACTTTACTTCTCAGTTTGGGCAGCATCTGCGGGCAATTTTCAATATGCCTCCGGGTGAAACAGGAGCCAGATGTACTGCCGTTATGATCAATCTGTTGGGAGAAGAGGGGCACGATGGACTGGCTACCTATGAAGGAATTGAAGATGTTTTGCGAAAACCGGGGGTTTATTTGCATCTTTATGGTAAGAAATACACCAAACCTTTCAGGAAAATGGGACATATTACCATTATACATGAGGAGCGGGAAAAGGCGATCAGCTTGGCCAAAGAGGTGCAGGACATGATAAAAGCTACCACATAAACTAAACAAAATGGACAATACAGCTAAACCATTAGTAGGCATCATCATGGGCAGCCGGTCAGATTTGCCGGTTATGCAGGATGCGGTGGATATACTCCGGGAGTTTGGGGTGGAGGTAGAAGTAAATATTGTTTCTGCGCACCGTACCCCGGAACGAATGTTCGATTACGCCAGAAGTGCATCTTCCCGAGGCATAAAAGTGATTATTGCCGGAGCTGGCGGGGCCGCACATTTGCCCGGAATGGTGGCATCTATTACCCATTTACCCGTCATCGGCGTTCCCGTCAAATCACACAACTCTATTGATGGCTGGGATTCGGTTTTGTCCATCCTGCAAATGCCAAACGGTATCCCGGTAGCTACTGTAGCCCTGAACGCAGCAAAAAATGCAGGCATTCTCGCCGCTCAAATCCTTGCTGTTTCCTCGCCGGAGGTTGTAGAGAAACTGAAGGCCCATAAAGCCGAAATGGCGGCTAAGGTAGAAGAAAGTGCCAGGAACCTGGAAAACAAATAGGTCTGCGAGCCGTTCCCTATGATTATTACCCAATTCCGAAAATACATGCCCACCAACATGGTTCTGCTCGTGGCGCTGGGATTGGTATTTTTCTTTATAAGATTTTATAATTCGGATGCTTCCCTCGAGCTGGCTTCGGCATCTGGTCTCTTCATTTCTTTAGGATTGATTCTGGTCCAGGCTTTCTACCTTAACAAGGTTATGAATAAGTACAATTTTTTCGGAAAGCCCGGATTTCTTGTAGCACTTTTGTACCTAAGTTTTGCATGTTTTGGAAACTCACTGGATGAACTCTCCCCGATTCTGATCTGCAATTTTATTCTTATCCGCATGATTGATAAATTGATCGAAGTTTATCATCGCGAGGATGCCAAATCTATTATGTTTGACATGGGTATGTTGGTAGGTATAGGGAGCCTTATCTATTATCCTTTTGCAGCAATGCTGCTGCCTGTCTGGGTGGGTCTTCGATTGTTCAGACCTTTTTATTGGAGGGAATGGATTGCACCTGTTTTGGGTTTTCTGACAGTGCTTTTCTTGGTTTGGGTTTATTATTTCTGGATGGGTAGGGTCGATGAATTCGTCGCATTCTGGCCTTCAGAATTTCAATTTTCATTAGCGCTTAACAAGGCAGGCATTAAAGACTATTTGGTTTGGGGTTCGGTAGTGGTTATTTTGATCCTATTCCTCAATGTTTTGAGAGAGAATATTTTTAAAAGGGTGGTCCAAATCAGGAAAATAGTGCAACTGCTTTTGATCATGCTTGTGACCGGTTTGCTGGCGTATGTTCTCGATCAGCAAACGGAGGGTTCCCAGTTTTTGCTTGCCCTACCCCCTCTTTCTATTTATGCAGCTTATTATTTTCACTTTGCATCGACAAAGTGGTTTTATGAAATAGTATATCTATTTTTATTGTTTACGATTTTGATTTTTCAAATTTTATAAATGATTTAATGCCAGTGTTTTAACCTTTTTTAACAAAAACTAATGAGTTAAAGCCCAAAAAATAGATAGCTTTGCATCCTGCTTGCTGTGAATATAGCTGGCCCCAATATGATGGAGAAGTACATGAATAGAGCCTTAATATTGATTTTTGTTGTGCTGATTTTGCCTGTTTCTAACCTGTTTGGACAGAAAGCCAGCACCAGTTCACCTTATTCCAAATTTGGTATTGGAGAGATCCGGGGTAGTCAATTGCCACAAACCCGTGCAATGGGGGGTATTGCGACCGGAGTGAGACATATAGGGGTTTTCAGTAATATCAATACCGAAAACCCAGCCTCCTATTCTGCCTTCCAGTTTACTACTATAGATGCGGGTGCGTTTGGAAATATTGCTCAACTGAGCAACCATACCAAAACGGAAAACTCATATAATTTTGCGTTGAGCCATATCAACTTTGGGTTTCCTTTGGGAAATGCTGGCGGAATAAGTGCCGGAATAATGCCTTACTCCGATGTGGGATACAATTATATGGTAAGTGACAGGTTGGACACCACCACGGTCAATAAAGTATATGCCGGCGAAGGAGGTACCAACGCAGCTTATTTGGGTTATGGAGTGCGCATCAATCAGAATATCAGTGTGGGGGTCAATTTTAAGTATTTGTTTGGAAAGCTTACCCATGTACGTTCGGTAGAGCTTCCCGACCAGATCGGCGCATTGAATAGCCGGGAAGACAGGGATAACTTTATCAATGGTTTCTCCATAGGATATGGGGCCCAATACTTCAAGCCCTTGAGCAATAATAAAATTTTAGTCTTGGGGTATAGTGGATCTGTGGGTTCAAACCTCAATTCAAAACAAGACATTCTGACTATTCGTACACCTTCAAGTGTCAGTGATGGGACGGATAATTTACCGGTTGATACGATTTCTTTCTTCGAAGGCCATAAAGAAAAAATTTCTATGCCGTTTCGCCATAGTGTAGGCTTTACCCTGACCAATAGCAACAAATGGCTCGTGGGTGCGGATTTCAATTATGAGACTTGGTCCGACTTCTCACAAGGAGGGGTTTCCCAAGGTCTTCGGGATAGTTATGGAGTATCTGTGGGCGGACAAATTACACCCGACCCTACATCTGTCAACTACCTGGGTGTTGTGGATTATAGGCTGGGGGTAAGTTACAAAAAGACTTTTGTTCATATTAACAATGAAGGCGTCAATCAGATGGCCTTCACCTTGGGCCTCGGACTTCCTTTGCCCTCCATGTTCGGGCTTTCCTTTAACAAAGTCAATGTCGCTGCCGAAATCGGGCAATTGGGTAAGGTGTCCAACAATCTGATCAGAGAACGCTTTGTCAATTTCAGTCTGGGCTTTACTCTCAATGATAGTTGGTTCAGACGACCTACTTACGATTAATCTGAAAGGAGGAATGCCTCATGAGACTTATCCCGAATGTTGCATTGCTGATATTGTTTGCAATTGTTGTTTCCTGTGAGCCTGATTTGAAGGAGGTGGATCGAATTGCATCGATCCAGGCCGAAGAGCCTGTGGATGTATCGTTGGGGGTAACCATAATTTTCAGTGATTCCGCCAAAGTTAAAGCCAGGCTTGTCGCTCCCGAAATGCGCAATTACTCAACACTTGACAACCCTTATTACGAATTCCAAAAAGGGGTGACCATTTATTTTTTCGATGAGTTTGGAAATGAAACCCAACAGATTACTTCCGATTATGCAATCAGGCGTGAGCTGGAGGAAATCGTGGAGTTTCGAGATAATGTGGTGATCACCCGGGTGGATGGAGTACAGATCAAAACGGAAGAATTGATCCACAATGAAAAGGAGAATACCTTCTACAATAATGCTCCAATATATGGGTTTTCAAAGGATGGTCGCAATACCTTTCAGGGAGCCTCATTCAGATCTGATGGAGATTTCAAAAATATTGAGGTTCAAAACACTACCGGAGTAATGTATTTGGACGACAGCCGGGCACCGGGCAACTAAGGTATTTCAATTATTTTCTATTTTTTTTTATAAAAGTTGTATCTTGCGCCTCATTTTGGATAAGGACTGTATTGTGGTCCTTATAAATATGGGAAAATTCAAGTAAAAAACTATTATTTTCGATATGGGATTAATGAATTATTTGCGGAACCGGGTGGGGGTTGTGATTGTCTTTTTCATAGGTTTTGCAATCGTTGCATTTTTGTTGGGTGATGTGGTCAGTTATGGCACACCTTTTTGGGCCAGGCATCAGAATCAAGTCGGTAGTATCAATGGAAATGCTATTGATTATAATGATTTCAATCAGCAGGTGGATCAGACTACGGAGATTTACCGCCAACAGTTGGGCGGAGTTCTCAGTCCACAGATGAGAGGCTGGGCTGTTGAACAGGTGTGGAACCAATATGTCAATAGAGAGCTATTGGCTGGCGAGATTGAAAAAATCGGACTGAGCATTGGTAAAGCTGAGCTGAATGATCTGGTACATGGCAACAATCCATCCATGCAGATTGTGCAGGCATTCTCAGATCCACAAACAGGTCAATTCGACAGGCAACAATTAATCGCTTTCGTAAATCAGGTGGGAACCCTTCCTTCCAACCATGAGGCCGTATTCCAATGGAATGCCTTATTGGAGAATGTGGAACAGGAACAGCTGAATTTCAAATATAACAACCTGATCAACAATAGCGTGTATGTCACTACGCTTGAGGCTACCGATGAATATGTTCAGCGCAATAAATCTGCAAACTTTGAATATGTATTGTTGGATTACACTTCTTTAGCTGATGAATCAATTACACTTACTGATGCAGACTACAAAGCTTATTATGACCAAAATAGAAAGCTTTTCGTCAATCAGGAAGAGACGAGGGATATCGAATTTGTAGAATTTGATGCAAGCCCCCGGGCTCAGGATACGGCCCGCGTACTGGAGCATGTAAACACCCTGGCGGAACAATTGGCCGCGTCAAGGACCGATTCACTTTTTGCTGCAGTCAATTCAGACACAAAATATCCATATTCATATTATAGAAAAGGTTCTTTGGGTATCGGCTTGGACACCCTGGTATTTTCGGCGCCTAAAGGTACTGTGGTCGGACCAATTCTGAACAATGGTGCTTTTGAAATTGCAAAGGTGATTGATTCGAGAATGAGTCCGGATTCAATCAAAGCAAGCCATATTCTGTTGAACCCAGTTTTGGAAGGCGGTCTGGACCAGGCACAAGCGAAAGCAGATTCCATCCGTACACTCATTAGGAATGGAGAAAACTTTGTAGCTCTGGCTATTCAGTTTAGTGTAGATGAGGGTAGCAAGTTTAATGGAGGAGAATTGGGAACTTTCCCAAGGGGATATATGGTACAGGAGTTTGAAGACCCTGTGTTTGATGCCAGAAAAGGCGAGGTAATTATTGTGAACAGTCAGTTTGGCGTTCATGTTGTGAAAATTGAAGATGTAATTGGTTCTTCCCAGGTTGTAAAACTTGCCATTATTGACAAGCAGATCAATAGTGGGAAAGAAACTATTGATGTAGCCTATGGCAAAGCAACCAGTTTCTACGGAGATATACGGAGTAATGACCTGAGAGATCTGGCCGAGGGACATGGGGTGCAAGTACATAAAGTAGAACATGTAAATGCCCGTGCCACTATGCTTGAGTCAACCCTGGTGAAGCGTGACTTGATCAGATGGGCTTTTGAAGCAAAAATAGGAGACATCTCGGATAAAATTTATGAATCTGAGGACAACGACAAATACATTGTTGCCAAAGTAACTGCAATCCGCAAAAAAGGACAACTACCTCTGGATGCCGTAAAAGAATCGATTACCAATGATGTACTGGATATGGTAAAGGCCAACCAATTGGCTGCAAAAGCTGCTGAGGCGGTTGCGGGAGGAGGAAACCTGGCCTCCATTGCCCAACGGTTGAATACGAATCCTGTAGCTTCCGAAAATGTGATATTAGCCAATCCCGTAATCCCCGGATTGGGAATGGAACATGCCGTTATCGGTACGGTATTTGGATCAGATCTCAATGTGGTTTCCAAACCAGTTAAGGGAAATCAGGGAGTTTATGTTGTAGAAGTACACGGCTTTGTCAATCCTGAGGCACCAAGCGATCTGTCAGCGCAAAAGCGACAGATGACCCAGGCTCAATTGCAGCGAAATTGGTCGTTGGTTTTCAGGGCACTGAATGATAAAGCAAAAATTGTTGACAATAGAGCGAGGTTCTTTTAAAGAGAAGCTTTCACAGATGGGATGAGTAGTGAAGATGGAAGAAAAAATTATCAATAAAGTAGCTCAAAGTGGATTGGTCACTTTCGATTTGGCCAGTGTATATCCAAAAGGGGAAAGGTTGGTTTATGATATCAAAGACAACCTTTTCCACGGATTAATCCTGAAAGAAAAAGACTTCCGGGAGTTTGTGAAAAATCATGATTGGACTGCGTATCAGGATGCCTATGTGGCGATTACCTGTACCGCTGACGCTATTGTTCCAACCTGGGCTTATATGTTGTTGGCCAACCAGTTGCAGCCTTATGCAAAAGAAGTGATTTTTGGAGACCTGGAAGTGCTTGAAACTTTATTGTTTGAGCGTGCCCTAAATGATTTGGACATGTCTCAATTTGCTGACGAAAGAGTTGTTGTGAAAGGTTGTGGAGATATTCCGGTGCCTGAATCCGCATTTGTTAAGTTTACCTATGAACTTAGTAAAGTTGCCAAAAGCATTATGTATGGGGAACCATGCTCTACGGTTCCTGTTTTCAAGCGCAAGAATTAACCATTTTCTGTATTTAGAGCCAAAGCGGCATCTTATTTGTTTTGGTATCTGAAATAAGGAGAATGATGCAAAAAAGTAAAATATATTCTTTCTTAAAGCGGCATGCAATAGGGTTAATTCTGTTTGCTTCTGTTTTTGTTGCTGCTGTTTTTTGCGGCACGGAGGCAATTGCCCAAAGTTTGCCATTCAAAAAAGAATCTTCTTTCCAGGCAGGGGAAGAGTTGAGGTATAAATTGCGATATGGATTTATTTCTGCCGCCGAGGGTGTGCTTAGTGTCAAAGATTCAGAATTGCAGTTTAGTGCTCCTCATGCCTTTCATCTGATGGCACAGGGGAAGACCTCAAATGCATTTAGTTTATTGTTTCCGGTGGATAACCGCTATAATTCTTATATTGACTCCAAGACTTTCCTTCCCTATTTCTATACTGAGAATATCAGTGAGGGCAAGTATAGAAGGACGGATGTGGTACGCTTTGACCATAGGAACCGTATTGTAACAGGAAATAAAGGGGAGTTTAAGAGTAGTAGTGCACAGACCTTTGACTTGTTGTCTGCCTATTATTTTGCCCGTAACCTGGATTTAACGAATGTAAAATCCGGCCAATCCTTTAAGCTGTCCTATTTTCTCAACGATGAAATAGCGACATTGGGAATCGAATATATAGGAATAGAAACCATAAATACCGAACTTGGCAAACTGGAATGCCTCAAATTTAGCCCCGAAGTGAAACCAGGCAGAATTTTTAAAAAAGACAGTCGTATGTACCTTTGGGTGACCAATGACGGAAATCGTATTCCCGTCAAGGCCAGTGTGGAAATTCTGGTGGGGACGGTACACCTGGAGCTGACCGGTGCAACCGGGCTGAAATATCCCCTTGGCAAGAAAATTACTCCATAAAAGGAGCGTACACCGGAGAAGTTTGACGGTATGATTAATGTAATTGAGCTATGATAGAAGTGGGCCAGGTGCTGGTAAGTGAGGAGTTGCTCCGTGAAGAGTTTGTGTGCAATTTGTCCAAATGCAAAGGGGCCTGTTGCATTGAAGGAGATGCTGGCGCACCTTTGGAACAACATGAAAAAGCGGTTTTGGATGAAATTTATCCTGCCGTAATGCCTTATATGACCGAAAAGGGGATCGCAACAATAGAGGAGTCCGGCACTTCTGTGATTGACCCTGACGGTGATTTGACGACCCCTTGCGTTAATGGCAATAAGGAGTGCGCTTATGTCACCTGGGAGAATGGGATCACCAAATGTGCTATTGAAAAAACCTTTGAAGCCGGAGAGATTCAGTGGCAAAAACCCCTATCTTGTCATCTTTACCCCATTCGTATTACCGCATATCCGGGATTTGATATGCTGCACTATGATCGCTGGCATATTTGCCACGCCGCCTGTAACCTTGGTCGCGAATTGAAAATTCCCGTCTATCAATTCCTCAAATCTCCCCTAATCCGAAAATATGGGGCAGAATGGTATGCAGAACTGGAAAAAATAGCTGCTGAATTTAACGGCTAATGGAATTATCTTAGTATCTTTCGCTCAAAATTTGAAAAAGGTCAAAAAGGGCCCTTGATACATGCTCAGACTGAACGATATACAAAAGCCGATTTCCAGGGAACTCGAAATTTTTGAAGATAAATTTAAGGAATCCATGAAAAGTTCGGTCCCATTGTTGGATCGGATCACCCATTATATTGTCAAACGCAAGGGGAAGCAAATGCGACCCATGTTTGTTTTTTTTACAGCAGGACTGTGTGGGGGTATTTCTGAAAGTACTTATAGGGGGGCGGCATTAGTTGAATTGCTGCATACCGCAACATTGGTGCATGATGATGTAGTAGATAATGCCAATCAGCGCAGGGGCTTTTTTTCGGTCAATGCGCTTTGGAAGAATAAAGTTGCGGTTTTGGTTGGTGATTTTTTGCTGGCGAAAGGAATGTCTTTGTCGGTAGAGAATAATGATTTTGAATTATTGCGGATCGTCAGTCAGGCGGTGCAACAAATTATCGAAGGCGAATTGCTGCAAATTGAGAAGGCCCGACGGCTGGATATCAATGAAGAAGTGTATTTTGAGGTGATCAGGCAAAAAACAGCTTCCCTGATCGCTTCCTGCTGTGCATGTGGTGCTGCTTCTGGGAATGCAGACCCAGATACCATTGCCAAAATGCACCTTTTTGGGGAAAAAGTTGGTATTGCCTTCCAGATCAAGGATGACCTCTTTGACTTTGGTACTGATGATGTAGGCAAACCCCTGGGCAATGATATTAAGGAGAAAAAAATGACTTTGCCCCTAATCTATGCTTTGAATTCGGCAAGCAGAAAGGAAAGACATAATATTATTAACCTGGTCAAGAATCATCATGAAAATAAGGAAAAGGTGGAAGAGGTGGTTCAATTTGTCAGAGCCAGCGGGGGAATGGAGTATGCCGAGGATAAAATGATGGATTATCAGCGGCAGGCATTTGAAATTCTATATTCGTTTCCGGACGATGCTTACAGGCAGGGGCTGGAAAAATTGGTAAGATTTACAACAGAACGTAAGAAATAATATGAGTAACGAAGTACTATTTTTTGGAGGTTTTATACTTTTTATTGTCCTGATGCTGGCTATTGACCTTGGTTTGTTCAGCAAAAGCAACAAAGCGGTCAGTCTGAAGCAGGCAGCTATCATGAGTGCAGTTTGGGTAAGTTTTGCACTGGGTTTCTATGTGGTGCTTCGGATCTGGGGACATGAATTGCATAATATTGATTCTTGGGAGCAATTGGTGTTGGTGACAGAAATGCATTTGCACAATATAACGCTCAATCCGGATGATTTGGCAGCCAGCATCAATATATACAAACAGAACCTGGCATTGGAATATATTACTGGTTATGTGGTGGAATATGCGCTCTCTGTAGATAATATCTTTGTCATGGTGCTTGTATTCAGCTCTTTTGGGGTCAACCCTCAATACTACCACAAAGTTTTGGTTTGGGGTATTATCGGTGCAGTTGTTCTTCGTTTTCTATTTATATTTATTGGTGCTGCATTGATCAGTAAATTTGGATGGATCCTTTACGTGTTTGGGTTTTTCCTGGTTTATACTGGTTTCATGATGTTTGTCAACCGCAATCAGGAAGATGAAATCGACCCCAAAAATCATAGGGTAGTTAAATTTGCTTCCAAGTACTTCTCGGTTTATCCTGACTTTGTGAAAGGCAATTTTTTCCATAAGGAGAATGGGAAGAAATATATTACCCCCCTGTTCCTTGTGTTGCTGGTGATTGAATTTACAGATGTTATCTTTGCCGTGGATTCAATCCCCGCCATTTTTGCAGTCACCAAAGATCCCTATATTGTGTTTTTCTCCAATATTTTTGCTATTCTGGGATTGCGGTCCATGTTTTTCCTGCTTGTCAATATCATTCACAAGTTCCACTACCTCAAAACGGGACTCTCCTTTTTGCTGGTCTTTATAGGAGCGAAGATGTTGCTCCATGATTGGCTGCATGACTGGGGCTTTACCACTTCACACTCCCTGATTATAATTCTTGGCATCTTGACCTTGAGCGTCGTGGCTTCACTTGTGTTTCCCAAAAAGGACGAACCTGCCATAAAATAAAAGCCTGTTAAAATGAAAAAGTACATACATCTTGTTTTGTTTCCACTTCTATTTGTTTTTGCCAGCTTTGCTTTCATGCAACCTGATCCATCTCTTTTAGATGTTTTTCGGAGGATTGATAAGGAGGTGACGGCCAATTCAGAGGCCTATATTCGCTTGGGAGAATCGATTGATCAAATTGGTCACCGACTGACTGGCTCTGAGAATGGAGCAAAAGCTGAACAGTATGTCTATGATCTGCTGAAATCTTACGGGTTTTCAGATGTTTCCTTTCAACCTTTTGAGGTGAATGGCTGGATACGTGAAGAAATGAACCTAAAAGTTCTGACGCCTTCTGGTCAAGAGTCAGCAGTGAAGGCGGTTGCGCTGGCACTTACCCCAGCCGTTGCGGAGCTGGAGGGTTTGCTGGTGGATATGGGCAATGGCCTGGAGGAGGATTACCTGGCTGCCCCTGAGGTGGTGAAAGGCAAAATTGTTTTTGCTGCCCTGAACCTCTTACCCGGAAGCCCGGAAGGCACACGGAATATTCATCGATCAGCAAAGGTGTCACTGGCCATCCAATATGGCGCGAAAGGAATCATTCTTTTTAATAGTGTTGCAGGAGGAACCCTACTTACAGGCACAGCTTCTATAGATGGCACTATTTTACCCATTCCGGCAGTAGCCATTGGTTTGGAAGATGGGATGGCACTTAAGGAACAATTAAAGGGGGAAGAGCTTGCTGCACAGATTTACATGCGTAACAAGACGGGTAAATTTACTGCCCGCAATGTAATTGCCCGGATCGAAGGTTCCGAACTGCCCGAAGAAACCATAGTGGTAGGTGGACACCTTGACAGTTGGGATCTTTCTCCTGGTGCGGTGGACAATGGTCTTGGATCATTTTCAGTGATTGATATGGCTCGAACGTTTAGTGCATTAGGGCTGAAGCCCAAGAGGTCGGTAGAGTTTGTGTTGTTTATGGGTGAAGAACAAGGTTTGTTGGGTTCCCGGGCCTATGTGCAGCATGCAGCTGAAAAGGGTTCTTTAGACCGGATTCGGTTTATGCTCAATTTTGATATGACCAATGATCCGAAGTCTTTCACTTCGACCTTAGAGGGTAGCCGCCAACTTTTTGAACGTATTTCGGAGACGGTCATGCGGGTGGATACTAACTTCCAAAATAGATTCTCTGCAAGGGCAGGGCTGTACAGCGATCACCAGCCATTTATGTTGGAAGGAATCCCCACAGGTGGTGCAGGAGGCGGAAGACTGAGCAGGGAAGCACTCAATTGTTATCATGCGGATTGCGATGTATTCAGCCTTGTGAACGACTTGGAAATGCGGAATACAGTTCGTTTTGGAGCCATGTTAGCTTTTGGACTTGCCAATGCTCCACATATTCCTGTTGTTCGTTTAACCGATCAGCAGGTTAAACAGCTTATGCTGGACAATAATTTGGAAGAAGCCCTTCGCATAGGGGGTGACTGGCGCTGGTAATTATAAAACGTCCTGGATCTCTTTTACCCTTTCAAATACACTTTTGGCAAAGGGACATAAGGGTATGATACTAACCTTTTTCTCTCTTGCATACTCCACAGCGGCCATCACCAGACTTTTTCCTACTCCACGACCAGAGAATTTTGGGTCAGCTTCGGTATGGTCAATAATAAACCGTTCATCACCTGCCCAGGAATAAGTCATCAGGCCTGCCTGCTCTCCATCCAGGTAAGCTGTAAACTGGCCTTTGTGTCCATTCTCAGTTCTTTTTATTTCCATAACATTCATTACTTAATGTGAGTTCGGTTTTAATATCCTTTCCATTAGAAACAATTTCCCCAAATTTCGATGAAAATGGGGAAATTGAAATTCCGCAAAAACCTATCTTTCTGCGGAATTTGTGTTTGGTGTGCTGCTTTACTTAACCTCTTTATAGCTGGTTCCTGTGTTTTGGAACAGAAAAGCCCATTTGTCCGTCTGTTCTGAGATAATCATCGCTGTAGGTTTACCCGCACCATGTCCTGCATTGGTTTCAATACGGATAAGTACCGGATTATCCCCTTCATGGTATTCCTGTAGGCGCGCCGCATATTTGAACGAATGTGCAGGCACGACCCGATCATCATGATCTGCAGTGGTAACCATGGTTGCTGGATAATTCGTGCCCGAGATCAGTGCATGATAAGGAGAATAGCGATGCAGGTAATCAAACATTTCCGGGTCATCTTCCGAGGTCCCATAATCAAATGCCCACCCGGCTCCAGCCGTAAATTTATGGTAACGAAGCATATCCATTACTCCTACAGCAGGAAAAGCAACCTTAAACAATTCGGGCCTTTGAGTCATGGCCGCACCTACCAAAAGTCCACCATTAGATCCTCCGGCTATACCCAATTTTTCAGATGAAGTGTAGTTTTCTGAAATCAAATATTCGGCAGCAGCGATGAAATCATCAAACACATTTTGTTTTTGTAACTTGGTTCCAGCCAAATGCCATTGTTCACCATATTCACCTCCACCTCGCAAATTGGCTACGGCAAAAACTCCTCCTTGCTCCAGTAAGATGATGTTTGAAGTGCTAAAAGATGGGGTGAGGCTGATATTGAAGCCACCATAACCATAAAGAAGCGTTGGATTACTTCCATCCAGCACCAATCCTTTTTTGTGGGTAATAATCATCGGAATCTTCGTGCCATCTTTTGAGGTATAAAATACTTGCTTCGACTCAAATTGAGATGGATCGAAATCTACTCCTGAGGACTTGTATAATTCAGATGTCCCACTTCCAATATCATATGTGAAAATTGTTGGAGGATATACATAGGATGTAAACGAATAATAGAGAGATGTGTCATCCAGCTTAGCGCCAAATCCACCAGCACTGCCCACTCCTGGCAATTCGACGGTACGCTCCAATTGTCCCTCCATGTTGTATTGTTGTATGAGTGAGGTTGCGTCTTTGAGATAATGCGCAAAAATTTTGCCTCCACCTGTGGCCGGCGAAAGAACCTGCTCAGTTTCAGGAATCAGGTCACTCCAATTTGAAGGCTGTGGTGCATTTGCAAGGGCCTTTACCAGCCTTCCATTGGGTGCGTCAAGGTTGGTATAGATATAGAGGTTTTCCCCATTGCTGGAAAGTACGTAATGTTCCTTTTCCATATTGCCCACCAGGGTTGTTATTGGACTACCGGGTTTGGTCAGGTCCTGGAGGTAAAGTTCATTTCCACTGGTGGCGTTGGCTGCTGAAATGACCAAATATTGCTCATCCTCTGTCAGGTAGCCTCCAATATATCGCCTTGGTTGAGCGGACCCGCCAAAAATCAATTCATCATCCGATTGCGGGGTGTTTAGCTTGTGGAAAAACAACTTGTGCTGATCGGTCATAGCTGATAGCGCTGATCCCTCGGTAGGCTTGTCATAACTGCTGTAATAAAACCCCTCATTGCCATGCCAGGCAATACCGCTAAACTTGATATCTTTCAACGTATCACCTACCATAGATTTGTCTTCTGCACGGATCACCACCACCTTTCTCCAATCGGAGCCACCTTCTGAAAGCTGGTAGGCCACCAAACTGCCATCCTTACTAAACGCAATACCGGCCAATGAAGTTGTGCCATCTGCCGAAAAGGTGTTGGGATCCAGAAAAACCTCAACCTCCCCGTCTTCTCCCTTTTGGCGGTAAAGGACACTTTGGTTTTGCAACCCATCGTTTTTATAGAAATAGGTGTATTCCCCCTCTTTGAACGGGGCCGAAAATTTCTCGTAATTCCAGAGTTTTTCCAAACGGGACTGTATTGCAGAACGGTAAGGAATCTGAGCAAGATAATTTTCAGTTACCTCATTCTGGGCCTCAACCCAGGCCTTGGTCTCCGCTGACAGATCATCTTCCAGCCAGCGGTAAGGGTCTTCAACTGTAGTTCCAAAATAGTCGTCGACAACCTCTCCTTTTTGGGTTTGGGGGTATGGCATCAGACTGATGTTTTCTGCCGGATCAATATTTTTTTGACCAGTACATGCGCTTGTGACCACTGCGGCCAGCAAGAATATTCCAAAGTTCTTGTTCATTTTTGTGTGTTATTTGCTTGAATTGTGCTTATAATTAGTGTTGTGCCATACAAACTTAGGCATCCAAATGCTTAATTGCAAATCATTATTTTTCACTTGCAATTACAGGGCTGAATGACTAAGTTTGGCCATCATGTGTGCCACCACCCACATTTCCCCCGGAAAAAAAATCTATTTTGC
>DATGNG010000040.1:0-2807 GCA_035306865.1 Sphingobacteriaceae bacterium | reverse complement strand
AACTGGCTCAGATCGGTCTGCAAACTTACGGTCATCAGATCCTCGGGTGAAGCGCTTGTTGCTGCCTGATCGCCGACCAGTTGCAGAGACTGTTCCTGCGCCCCCGGATCCAACTCCAGATATTTCCCATATTGTGCTGCGAATCCTCCTGCGTATTGTTCCAGAGAGAGCCTGACAGACTTTCCGATTTCAGGGACATTCGCCAGGGGTAACAAAAAGGATAGCAGGAGTGCTGAAAGCAGGTAGTATCTGTTCAGACTGAAAAATGTCTCCTTTCTCAGAAAGAGATAATAAAAAGTATAGAAAATAGCCAAGTAAAGATTGGCCAGAATTAAATAGAGTATCATGGCTTTTTGTTTTTGGCGTCCTTAATCATGTTCAATAAAGCGTCGGCATCTTTGAGGTCGAGTTTCCTTTCTTCCAGAAAATAGGAGAGGATACTTTCCACCGAATTGTCAAAATACCCGGAGAGGAGTTTGCCAGTGGCAAAGCTGCGGTATTCTTCTTTGGAAATCACCGGGTAGTAGCGGTGGCTTTTTCCAAAGGATTCGTGTTGCACAAAGCCCTTGGTTTCCAGAATCCGGATAATGGTAGAAACCGTATTGTAAGCGGGTTTTGGTTCGGGAAGTCGATCGATAATATCCCTTACAAAAGCTTTTTCAAGTTCCCATAGCTCCTGCATAATCTGCTCTTCGGCGCGGGTCAGTTCTTTGAGTTCTTTCATAAAGTGGTCGTTTTAATGGTTAGCAATTTTCGGTGCCTGTACCTCCGGCCGGGTCGGTGCAGATACACATTCTATGGGACAAACGTATAACTAAAGAATTAATTATACAACTAATTTATTAGTTATTTAAAATAAATTGATGTAAAACCTTGATTATCAACGCAACTGAGTCAGGTACTGTTTGACCGTCTCTTCCAGGCCCAGATATAGAGCGTCAGAAATGAGGGCGTGCCCAATGCTGACCTCCAATAGCCCGGGGATGTTTTCCTGAAAGTAGCGCAAATTGTATAGATCCAGATCATGGCCTGCATTGAGCCCAAGGCCACCTGCTACGGCAGCTTTTGCTGCTTGAATGTAAGGGTTGATTGCTGCTACGGGGTCTGTAGGATAACCATGGGCATACGCTTCTGTATAAAGCTCTACTCGGTCGGTGCCGATCAGGGCAGCCCCGGCGACCATCCGGGGATCTGGATCTACAAAAATTGACACCCTGATGCCCGCCTCCCGAAACAGTTGACACATTTCAATCAGGTAGTCTTTGTGCCGAATGGTGTCCCATCCATGATTGGAGGTGATTTGGCCGGGTTCGTCAGGTACCAGGGTGACTTGTGCCGGACGCGTTTCCAACACCAAATCAACAAATTTTTGTTCCCTACAATTGCCTTCAATATTGAGTTCGGTGCTGATATTTTCTTTGAGTAGATAGACGTCATCATAACGTATGTGCCGTTCGTCTGGGCGGGGGTGTACAGTAATGCCCTGTGCGCCAAATTGTTCGCAGGCCAAAGCTGCTTTTAATAAATCCGGATTGTTGCCTCCCCTGGAATTGCGTAGGGTGGCTACCTTATTGATATTAACTGAAAGTCTTGTCATTGATATTTCGATCCAAAAAGACCAAGATACGAAAACAATTTTATGAGTTCACTGAAAAATGTTTAAATTGCCCTGCATATGAGTGGCATTGACATCAGTAGCTTCAACATCCGTTTCCTGGACATTGTGGACATTTTTTTGGTGGCCATCATTCTATATTATGTTTATACCCTGATTCGCGGAACCATTGCGGTCAATATTCTCATTGGTCTTGGCATCATTTACATCATCTCCATTCTGGTCAGGCAATTCAATATGCATTTGCTGTCCCAGATTTTTGGAGGTTTTATATCTGTAGGAGCCATAGCCCTTGTCGTGGTTTTCCAGCAGGAAATCCGGCGGTTCCTGATCCATATTGGACGCAATATTCCCATACGGAGTAAAAGCGGTTTCTGGTCTATTTTTGTAAGCAAGAAAATTGTGGAACGGGACAATCAGGCGATTATAAAAGCCGTGATTGATGCATGCAGAAATATGTCCAAATCGCGTACCGGATCTCTGTTGGTCTTTGCGAAGTATGCTGATGAGGATTATTATCAGAGCAGCGGCGAACACCTGGATGCCAAGTTGTCCAAACGTTTGTTGGAAAGTATATTCAATAAAAACAGCCCCTTACATGATGGGGCAGCGGTAATTGTGGATGGCCGGATTGTGACTGCAAGTTGTGTTTTACCCCTTTCAGAAAACGAAGAATTACCTATGCGGTTTGGCTTGCGTCACCGGGCTGCAATAGGCGTGACTGAAGTTAGTGATGCGGTCACAGTGGTCGTTTCGGAAGAAACCGGTGAGATTTCTTTTGCGAAGGATGGGCAGATCTGGATAAATATCAGCCACGAGAAACTCGAAGAGCTGCTCGCGGCTGAAATCTAAAACTTCTGGGATTTCCAGCTTATCCCTGTCTCCAGCTTATTTCTGGGCTTCGGCTTATTTCTGGGCTTCGGCCAGAACCTGGCTGTTCAAATTGATGTATTCACTATTATTTGCCTTTGTGGCTGATTCCACACCTTTTTGTGCTGCGGCAATGGCACCTGCTTTATCACCTGATTTCAGCAAAATACGAGCCTGCCAATAAAGAATATGTGGAGCTTCGCTTCCTTTAGCAGCTTCATTGATCCAGGATGCCGCTTTGTTGATGTCATGCCCATTGTTGTAATAATATTGGGCTGCGGCGAAATAAGGTTTGTTACCCGATCCTGCCATTACTTCATCA
>DATGNG010000039.1:0-5143 GCA_035306865.1 Sphingobacteriaceae bacterium | reverse complement strand
TGATCAAAAAAGCATTAATATTTGGCTGCCAATTCACGGGCAACCGTATCCAGTACACCTGTCAACTCATCATTGAATTTACCTTCCTTCAATGCCTGAAGCACTTCTGGATGGCGTTGTTCCAATTGTTGCAAGTATTCTGCTTCAAATTCTTTCACCTTCGCCACCGGAACCCGGCTAAATAAGCCTTTGGTACCTGCATAGATAATGGCTACTTGTTTCTCCACCGATACCGGTGAATATTGACCTTGCTTCAAAATTTCCACGTTACGCACACCTTTGTCCAGGGTGGCTTTGGTGGCTGCATCCAGATCTGATCCAAATTTAGAGAAGGCTTCCAGCTCACGATATTGAGCTTGATCCAACTTCAGGGTACCAGCAACTTTCTTCATGGATTTGATCTGCGCATTACCCCCTACCCGCGAAACCGAAATACCTACGTTGATCGCTGGACGCACACCTGCGTTGAACAGGTTGGATTCCAGGAAGATCTGACCGTCAGTAATGGAGATCACGTTGGTAGGGATATAAGCCGAAACGTCTCCGGCCTGGGTTTCGATGATCGGCAGTGCCGTAAGGGATCCTCCCCCTTTCACAATGCCTTTGATAGAATCCGGAAGGTCATTCATATTGCGGGCAATCTCATCTGAGCTGTGGACCTTGGCTGCACGCTCCAAAAGACGGCTATGCAGGTAGAAAACGTCTCCAGGATAAGCCTCACGTCCCGGTGGACGACGCAGCAAAAGGGAAACCTCACGGTAAGCCACCGCTTGTTTTGACAAGTCATCATATACGATCAGTGCAGGACGGCCTGTATCGCGGAAGAACTCCCCGATTGCAGCACCGGACATTGGAGCGTAGAACTGCATTGGAGCAGGGTCAGCAGCAGAAGCCGCTACCACAACGGTATAAGGCATTGCGCCACTTTCTTCCAGGGTACGCACAATATTGGCTACTGTAGAGTTTTTCTGACCAATAGCTACATATATACAATATACAGGCTGACCTGCATCGTAAAATTCTTTTTGATTAATAATGGTATCAATACAAACCGCTGTTTTACCGGTCTGACGGTCACCGATCACCAACTCCCGCTGGCCACGTCCGATCGGGATCATCGCATCGATTGCTTTGATACCAGTTTGCAAAGGCTCGTTCACCGGCTGACGGTAGATTACACCCGGAGCCTTACGCTCAATGGGCATCTCGTAAGTATCACCCAGGATCGGTCCTTTACCATCGATAGGCTGTCCCAATGTATTGACAACACGGCCCAACATGCCTTCACCTACACGGATAGAGGCAATCCTGCGAGTACGTTTGATCGTGTCGCCCTCTTTGATCTCATCAGAAGAACCCAGCAATACAACCCCAACGTTGTCCTCTTCCAGGTTCAATACAATACCTTGCAAACCGTTATCAAACTCAACAAGTTCTCCGGACTGTACTTTAGTCAAACCATAAACACGAGCGATACCGTCACCCACCTGCAACACGGTACCTACTTCTTCGAGTTCGGCTTCTGATTTAAAGCCCGACAATTGTTCTCTCAAAATTGCCGATACTTCATCTGGTCTTACCTCTATCATATTATTTTATTATTAGTGGTTTTGCTTTTTATTATTTCTTTATGCTAATTTGGAAAAGTCCAAATTTTTTATTATCTTACTAAGATGGGCTTTACCCAACTCAATTGCCAATATTAGAGGCAAAATGTTTTTCGAGCTTGTGCAACTTGCCAGCGATACTGGAATCCAATTGCTTATCCCCAACCTTTACTATAAATCCTCCGATCAGGGAAGGATCTACAATGTTTGTCAGGATGATTTCCGCCTTGGTTTCTGCTGCAATAACATTTTTCAGCGCTTCAAAATTTTCAGCTGACAATTTCGTTGCGGATGTCACAGTGGCTTTCACAATGCCTTTATATTCATTGTATTCACGGACAAACTCCTGAGCTGTTCCATACAGAATACCAGACCGGCCCTTGCGCACCATAATTTCAAAAAAGGAGCTGATTGAAGGATGAATCTTTCCACTAAACAGGCCCTGCAGAATATTCCGCTTTTTATCCTGTTTCATAATAGGATTCTTCAGCACGGCCTGCAGTTCCTTACTGGCCCGCAATACCGCAATGAATTGCTCCATATCCTGTTTCACAGTTTCCAAAGTCCCTTGTTCTATCGAAAGATCGATGAGGGATTTGGCATATCGTGAAGCTACTTTAAATTCTGACATAATCTCTTGCGCTCAATAATTCTTAATTCGTCCGGCAGATTAGTTCAGACGGACATCCTTCAACAGATCGGAAACCAATGCTTCCTGTCTGGATTGATCGGCAAACTCCTGCTCGAGTACCTTCCGGGCAATTTCCAGGGAAAGGTTTGAAACCTGATTTTTCACTTCGGCCAAGGCCCTTTTTTTCTGATCGTCAATCTCTTTTTTGGCTTGCTCGATCATCTTGGCGCCTTCAACCTGTGCATGCTGTTTGGCATCGGACACGATCTGATCCTTCAGCACCTTCGCCTCTTTGAGGATATTGTCCCGCTCGATCCTTGCCGCTTTCAGCAATTCTTCATTCTCATTGGTCAGGCGGGCCATTTCCTGTTTTGCTTTTTCGGCAGTGGCCAATGCGTCTTCAATGGATTTTTCACGGTCGCCAATGGCTTGCATGATCGGTCTCCACGCAAATTTGCGCAGAAGCAACAGCAACAGAAGGAAGGCTACCGCAGTCCAGAAAACCAGGCCTATACTCGGATTACCAATATCAAAATTCATAAACTAAATATTTAAATTTTAATCATTTAAATTTTAATGCGTGGGTTTAGAAAAGGTCGGGAACCGGACCAACCGTCAGGGGCCCGACCTTTTATTCAGTAACCTTACGCTGGGTTATTTCCCATCAAAGCAACTACGATCGCAAACAGGGCAGCACCTTCAATAAGGGCCGCTGCAATAATCATAGCGGTCTGAATTTTTGAAGCAGCTTCGGGTTGACGTGCGATACCTTCCATCGCTTTTCCACCTACTTGTCCGATACCGATACCGGCACCGATCACTGCTAAACCGGCACCAATTGCCGCAATTGAACCTACCATAACAATTTAATTTAATGTATATATTTAATTATAAGTATTTAAAAATCAATGATGCTCTTCTATCGCCATGCCAATAAACAGGGCGGTGAGCAAGGTAAAAATAAAAGCCTGCAACGCTGCTACCAGTAATTCCAGCACGTTCATAAACAATACGAAGGCGATGGAAACCGGGGCAATGGCCAATGACTGGAACACAAAAATCAAGGAGATCAAACTCAGGATGATAATATGTCCGGCAGTGATGTTTGCAAAAAGACGGATCATCAATGCAAATGGTTTGGAGATTACTCCCACCAACTCTACAGGAATCATGATCGGATATAACCACCACGGCACATCCGGAGTCAGAATATGTTTCCAGTAGTATTTGTTACCGTTGACGTTGACCACGATCAGGACAATGAATGCCAGCACAAAGGTGACGGCAATATTTCCGGTGACGTTTGCCGCACCCGGGAAAATCGGGATCAATCCAAGCAGGTTGTTGAACCAGATAAAGAAAAAGATGGTCAGCAAAAACGGCATAAATTCCGCGTAGCGGTGACCAATGTTCGGACGCGCAATATCATCCCTGACAAATAGGATTATTGGCTCCATAAATGATTGGAGACCTTTGGGCGCCTTGCCTTCTCTCTTTTTGTAGGCTCTGGCCACAGAAATAAAAATGATCAGCAGGACAATTACCGAAAGGAACATGGAAGCCACGTTCTTGGTAATGGAGAAATCCCACAGATTTTTGGTGGCGGCCTCATCAATACCACCCGCAGCATCTACTATTTTGATCTTTTTCTTGTCAACCAGGCGGTAAGTATAATGCTTCCCCGCATGATCGTGCTCTCCGTGATGGAATTTGCCGGACATAAATACTTCCATTCCCTTGTCGGTATAAAGGATCACCGGAAGAGGAAGAGAGGTGTGCCCCCACAAGTGCCAATCGTGTGCATCGGCAATGTGTTCCATGATCATGGTGGTAGGCTCGAACTTTTCTTTGGCATTTGACTCCCCGCTACTTGTAGCTACTTCAGCCGAAGATGCGGTTTCTGACGCTGTTTCTGATACAGTTTCTGGTGCTGTTTCGTTGGCACGAACCATGGAAAAGGTCGTTAAAACGGCAAAAATCAGGGAAGCGATGAATTTTATTGAGTGCGAAAAGAGCCTAATTTCCATGTATAGTCGTTTTATTACATTCAATTTTGGTGGCGCAAGATACGCAACAAAAAGATAACTTCAAAGACTGTAAACAATAAATATATTGAAAAAAAGTTCAACCCCAGAACTAATTGATTCTCATTGCTTTTGAGCAAAATTAGCAAAAACAGGCCAGCGGCCAATAAAAACTTGATGATGATGCCTCCCAAGATGGAAAGCACCCCGGTTTGACCGTCTTTTTGGATGCCAAGAACTGACAAAATATAGACAATCAGGGTGAGGAAAAAGAGAAAAATGAACAGCAACCAAAAATAGTTGCTGAGGATGATTTTGGGCAACAGTATCTGCTGCAATGCCCACACAGTGCCCCCTAAGGCAAGTGCAAATCCGGAGAAGGCCAGAAAAAATCCGGAAATCACCGGAACGAGGCTTTTCATGCTTGCAAAGATACGGTTTTTGACAGATTTTCGGCAATGTCCAGGCATTGAGCGAGTTGTTCCTTTTTTCTCTTGAATTCTGTGAGTGTACTTTTGAGGTCGGTGACGTATCGCTTGGTTCGTTTTTTGGCGGACCATTGCTCTATATGCTGTTCCAGGTTAGCGATCAATTGTTCATCCATGCGGGGCCCGAACCATTCCACCGCCTTAGAGGTGCGATCGAGGATTTTTGAATAATTGGGGCCATAAGGGGCCTTATTGGCTTGGGGGCTTACAGGATCATTGGTTTTATTGGCGGATTCGGGTCGGGCAAGCAATTGCATCAGTTGATTTCTGAATTTATTGGCCACTTCTTCCTGGGCTTCCACCGCCAGTTTCAAGACTTCCAAAAAGCGGTAGGCCTGGGCCTGATCGGGTATGTTCCGGTGCTCCAGATCTTCCACCAATTTGTTGCTGATC
>DATGNG010000038.1:0-7189 GCA_035306865.1 Sphingobacteriaceae bacterium | reverse complement strand
ACATGGGAATCCGATGAGTGTGGAGTTTTGTCCAAAGACATTTGCTTCCTTTTATAAGCTGGCTCGGATTCTAACTCCTGCAAACCATTGGCACTTTTCAATTTTATACTCAATTCTTTTAGACGCATGATGCGCTCCTTTGTTTTGCTCAGCTGATCATCAAATTCACTATCATCCATTACCGGTTCTGATACAATTGAAGCTGGCACATCATTCTCTGGCACATTTTCATTTGCAATGGGAGAAATGGAGTCCAAAGATCTGGGCACTTCAAAATGAAAGGCAGGCGCACTTGTTTTCAGTTCATAACCATCATCCTCCCCATCACTGACTCCATGGCCCTGATCGTCAGGTCCAGCCGATGGTTCCAGATCAAACCGGATCATAGCGTCTTCTTCAGGAGTTTTATTTTGTATGGTAAAGCTGTTAGGTCTCTGTGATGAGTCTAAAGGCTTGGCAGCCATAGATTCCGTACTGAAAAGATCAGCTTGCTTTGGTGCCAGTACCGGCTCGTCAGAGCCAGAGGTCATTTCTTCTGAATTTTGCTGCTGCAAATACGGTTCTGAGGCTGCATTTTGTTCCTGAACAGGTTGAATAAATTGATTAACCGGACGAATAAAGGGTGTTTCCGGTTTTTCATCAATTAAAGGAATCTCAATTTTTTCATTTGCCCTTTCCTTGACCCGCTCCTCTGCAGTCTGGAATCCGGTTGCAATAATGGTCACCGATAGCTCTTCTTCCAGCGATTCATCAATACAATTTCCCCAAATCAGATCGGCAGACAAACCGGCTTTTTCCTGGATGAAATCTGTGATTATGGTCACTTCATCCATAGTAACTTCTTGCTTTCCGGATGTGATATTCAATAAAATAAAACGAGCACCCTCGATCTCATTATCTTTCAATAAAGGTGAAGCCAATGCGCCTTGGACCGCTTCAAGGGCACGATTTTCTCCCTTAGCAGTATAATTGCCCATGATGGATACGCCGCTATCATTCATTACGGTTTTAACATCCTTGAAGTCCACATTGACATAACCCGGAATGGTAATGATCTCCGCAATACCTTTGGCGGCAGTGGTCAGAATATCATCTGCTTTGGCAAATGCCGCAGTCATAGTAAGATTCCCAAAAATCTCCCGGAGCCGGTCATTGGAAATCACTAAGTAGGAATCCACATACTTTTTGAGTTCGGACAGACCTTCCTCTGCCTGCATTCTTCTTCTCTTGCCTTCAAATGTGAATGGGGTCGTGATGATGGCGACGGTCAGGATTCCCATTTCCTTGGCTGCTTTGGCCAATACAGGGCTGGCTCCTGTCCCTGTTCCACCACCCATTCCGGCAGTAATAAACAACATTTTGGTATTGGAGCCGAGCATTCTTTTGATGTCCTCAATACTTTCTACTGCAGAATTTTCCCCCACAGCAGGATCAGCACCGGCACCCATACCTTCGGTGAGACTTGCTCCCAATTGTACTTTATTGGGAATGGGACTCAACTCCAGGGCTTGGGCATCAGTATTGCAAATGATAAAGTCCACCCCACTGATTCCTTGCTTATACATGTGATTGACAGCATTGCCGCCACCACCACCTACACCGATCACTTTGATAATCGATGATTGTTCTTTTAACATTTCAAATTTGAATGACATAGCTCTCTCCTTAATGAAATCTGCCTTGGCAGTGTAATATTAATACTTATTCAACAAAGGTTTTCCACAATTGTTAAGAATGTGGAAAAAACAAGGGGTTGTGGAAAATTATTGTGTTTTTTCCACTCCCAAATCCTACCTTAAATACTGATCATTGCCTATTTCTTCGTTGCCATCCCGAATAATATCGCGAAACCACTTGAACAGGCCCTTATCCTTATTGCGCTTTTCTGTAATTTCCCTGATGGTGTCTGCTTTGGAACTCAAGTTTTCTTCAAACTCCATTTGCTCTTCTTCCGCCACTACTCCTTTGATGAGCAGTCCTATGCCGGTTGCGTAAAGCGGGCTTTTCAATTCGTCATAAATATTTTTCGGAAGCACCTCATTTTTGGCCAAATGTTCATTGGGGAATCCGATCCTACAATCGATTCCGGTAATATACTCCACCAACTGAACCAGGTGTTTGAGTTGAGCACCTCCCCCTGTTACCACAATTCCTCCAATCAGCTTATTCTCATAACCTGAAGATTTGATTTCATAATATACATGCTCTATAATCTCTTCCATCCTGGCCTGGATGATGAATGCGAGATTCTTTACTGAAATTTCCTTGGGTTCCCTGCCGCGTAAGCCAGGTACACAAATCACCTCGTTTTCCTTGTTTTCGTCAGCGAGGGCGGATCCAAACCGAACTTTCAATAGCTCGGCCTGGTTCCGCAACACTGAACAACCCTGTTTTATATCTTCTGTCACAATATTCCCACCCAAAGGAATCACTGCAGTGTGCCTGATAATTCCTTCATGGAAAATAGCTACATCGGTAGTGCCTCCGCCAATGTCCACCAGCACCACTCCCGCGTCTTTATCCGCTTCGTCCAATACAGCCTCTGAAGAAGCCAAAGGCTCCAAAATCAGATCTTGCACCTCAAGCTGAGCATTATCTATACATTTTTTAATGTTCTTGACCGCACTCACATGCCCGGAAATAATATGGAAATTGGCCTCCATCCTACGACCGGCCATGCCTATAGGATCCTTTATTCCAGGTTCATTATCAATGGTAAACTCCTGGGGCAGCACATGAATGATTTCTTCCCCCGGAGGCAGCACCAACTTATACATATCCTCAATCAATTGCTCGATATCCATACGACCAATCTCGTTGTCATCCTTTCGGGTCAAAATCCCCCTGTGCTGAATACTTTTGATATGCTGACCCGCAATACCAACATTGACTACTTTGATGTCCACATTGGATTGCGCACCCGCTTCTTCCACGGCCTGCAAGATACTGCTGACTGTTTTTTGAATATTGGCAACCACGCCCCTGCTCACACCGGAGGATTCGGCTTTTCCAACCCCCAGCACCTCAATTTTATTTTTGCCATTACGACGACCGACAGTCACACAGATTTTGGTAGTACCGATGTCCAGGCCAACGACGATCGGTGAATCATTTTCTGAAGTAGTCCTTGTTTTCATTTGCATATAATTTGTTTTTTAATGGTCAAATGGAACCATTGATGATTAAAATTCATTGTATATCTAAAATATTATTATCCAGTTTTATTAATGTATCCAGTGCTTGCTTGTTCGAATCCACCAATAGCTTTAGGGTATCCTGCATTTCCACATGCAAAGGCTCTTTTGGCAAATCCCTGTTTTGCAGACAAACCAATTGATCTTTGTATTTCAAATTGACCACAGAGTAGGCTTCTATTCCCATTTTTGGCACCACTCCCTGGTAATATATCATCAATTTTTCGAATTTTTCCTGCAAATCTTTTCCACTGCCGAATATAATCCGATAATCTCCACTGCGCGGAATCAACTCTATATCCGATTGCTCATTGACATAAAGCTGGACGATCTGCTTCTCCCAAATGGGATTGTCTTTTATAAAACTTGCAATTGCAAATAAATCATTGACCAATACCGAGGACAGCGTGTCCAAAGGCTGACCAAGTGATTCCATGATATGCCCATTGGCGAGGCTTACTTTGGGAATGTATCGGGATGTTAATGGCATTTTCAGTCGTTGTTCATCCACATAAAACCCAGCACCCAAACTATCTACAACCCTCAGCACTGCCTTTCTCTGTTGGATACGGATCGATAACAGCCCATTCATATCCATACTGACTTTCGCATGGGACACATAGGGTATCTGTTTCAGGTCCTTTTCTATCTGGTGAATGGGTAAGGAAACCAGTGTTCTGCCCACCAATTGACCATAAGCACTTTCCATCAATTGCTGCACATCTTTTTGTTCTACAAAAGCATCCTCACCCTCAATCAGAATCCGCATTTCGGTGCAAGCCTGTTCACTGCTTTTAATATTTACGGTGCCCATTAGCAATACCAGGCCACTAATCCCTGCCAAGAGATAAACCACATAGAGAAAAACTCCCCAATTGAACCGAAATCTACGTTTACCCATTGTTCAACACCTCCTTTAGCGGGCTTACCAATTGATCAATATTTCCTGCACCTACTGTGACCAGCAACTCTGGCCGATGTTCCGCAACAAATTCCAGGACCCCCTGACTGTCGAGCAAATGCTTATCCCTTGTAGCGATCTGAGCAAATAAGGCCGACGAATCTATGCCTGGAATCGGCATTTCCCTTGCTGGATAAATCTCCATCAAGATCAATGTATCCGAATTGGCCAGCGCTTCTGCAAATCCTTCCATAAAATCCCGGGTTCGGGTAAACAAATGTGGTTGAAATACCACCGTTAGTTTACGATCCGGATAAAGTTCCCGAACAGCTCCAAGAAAAGCCTTTAATTCGGTAGGGTGATGGGCATAATCGTCAATATAAATATGTGCCTCGCCCCGGACTATGTACTCAAATCTGCGTTTTACACCCACAAAATTGGCCAGCGCAGCTTTTATCTTGCCCTCCGGTACCTTGAGGTGAAGGGCTGCTGTAATGGCAGCGACTGCATTGGATACGTTATGCTTCCCAGGTAAACCAAGGCAAATATCTTTTATGGTAGTTGCAGCCGAAAAATAATCGAACCAGAAATACCCCCCATCTATACGGATATTTTCTGCATATACCTGTCCCTTTTCTTCACCGGAATAATAAAGGTCGGCATCGAAAGGAAGGCCATCATGCACTATACGCAGTCCCCCATCATGGGTTTGAGCCAGAAACTCCCGGAATGATTCCTGCAGTTGTTCATGGTTTCCATAAATATCAAGATGATCGGCATCTGCCGAAGTTACAATGGCGATATCCGGATGCAAAGTCAAAAAGGAGCGATCGTACTCATCGGCTTCCACTACCAAAAGCTCATTGTCTCCAAACAGGGTATTGGTGTTGTAATTGCTTGCAATACCGCCCAGGAAAGCCGAACAACCCATTCCACTATCCGTCAATATATGAGCAACCATGCTGGAAGTGGTGGTTTTCCCATGAGTTCCGGCCACGGCAATCGTATATTTTCCCTGTGAGAGCAGACCAAGTACCTCAGAACGTTTATGGAGTGTGAGACCCAGCTCCCGGAAACCATGCAGCAATGCCAAATCCTCGGGAACAGCGGGCGTATAAATCAACAATGCCTCTGCTGTTTTGAAACCGTCCGGCACCAATCCAAAATGGTCCTCATAAATCACTTCAATACCTTCTTGTACCAATTGGCGGGTAAGCAGTGTTTCGGTACGGTCATAACCGGCAACTTTCGAACCTGTACGGTTGAAATACCGGGCAAGTGCACTCATGCCTATGCCTCCAATACCGATAAAATACACATACCTACTCATCTTATATATGCTCCTTATCTGCCAATTTCAAGACCTCTTTTGCAATGACTTCATCTGCATTCACCAAGGCCAATTTTTTTATATTCTCACTCAATTTCGCTGATTTCTTTTCATCTGAAAGCATGGAAATCACGTTTTCTATTAATTTCTCCACAGCCTCCGAATCCCGAACCATTATTGCAGCTTCTTTCTCAGCCAATGCCAGTGCATTTTTGGTTTGGTGGTCCTCGGCCACATTGGGCGAAGGCACCAAAATAACTGGCTTGCCCACGACACACAACTCAGCAATAGTACCCGCACCTGCTCTGGAAATAATAACATCTGCGGCAGCATAGGCCAGATCCATATGCTGTAAAAAAGGATAAATCCTGATTCCTACTGCCTGAATGCCCTTCAATGATTCATAATAATAATTACCACATTGCCATATCAATTGGATTCCCTGTGCAGAAAGCTGCTGGAACCCTGCCTGCATAGCTTGATTCAGGGTACGTGCACCCAAACTACCCCCTGTCAACAAAATGGTTTTTTTGGCCGGATCCAATCTGAAGTGGTTGAATGCCTCCTCTCTTTTACCCTCTATCTGCACAGATTCGGGGCGTATTGGATTGCCGGTCAACATAATTTTGTCCTTTGGGAAATATCGATCCATACCCTCGAAGGCCACACAAACCTTTGCGGCTTTGCCTCCCAATCGCTTATTGGTAATCCCGGCAAATGAATTCTGTTCCTGGATAAGATAGGGGATGCCCGCTTTTCTTGCTGCCACCAATAATGGACCGGAAGCATAGCCCCCTACCCCTACTACCGCATGAGGTTTGAAATCCTTCAAAATCTTATTGGATTTCAGTATGCTACCCAATAGCTTGAAGGGTAATCCTATATTCTTCCAAACAGAGCTGCGGTCAATACCCTGGATATCCAAACCAATGATTTGGTACCCGGCTGCCGGCACCTTCTCCATTTCCATCCTTCCGTTGGCGCCAACAAATAAGAGCTCAGTATCGGGGGCAAGACGTTTCAATGCATTGGCAATGGCAATGGCCGGGAAAATATGTCCTCCTGTTCCTCCTCCACTAATGATGATACGCTTAACCATTCTATCCGATTGCTTTTTATTTACCTGATTCTCTTTTTAAATTACATGGCCGGAATTTCACCGACTACAATTTTATTGGCGGGCCGAACTGACCGCCCGTTACCTGCCTCCTCCAAACCCAACTGGTCCCTTTCTTTCATTTCATCTATACTTCTGCTTACGCTCAAAATAATTCCAAACGCTATACTTGTAAATAAGATGGAGGTTCCTCCCATACTGACCAGAGGCAAGGGAATACCGGTGACTGGCCCTAAACCTACCGCTACTGCCATATTTCCCAGGGCTTGCAATGTGAGACTGAATCCCAATCCTGCGGCAAGCAGGGCACCAAAGGCTTTGGGGCTTTGGGTGACTATCCGAATGCACCTGAACATAAGGACTACATAGAGCAGAACCAAAGCTGCACCTCCTACCGTGCCGTACTCTTCAATAATAATTGCGAAAATAAAATCTGAGTAAGGATGGGGCAGCACATTTCGCTGAGTACTATTGCCCGGCCCTTTTCCAAACAACCCGCCAGAAGCAATGGCAATCTTTGCATGATCGGATTGATAAGATTTGTCCCCCCGATTTACCACCGATTCGTCCTGCCAACCCATATAGGTTTCCACCCTGGAAATATAGGTTTGCCTGCGCGGCCCGAGAAAGACTACCAGCAATAATAG
>DATGNG010000037.1:0-5606 GCA_035306865.1 Sphingobacteriaceae bacterium | reverse complement strand
CTCCAAAGGAAAAGGGGGATCCATGCACTTTTTCAGTAAGGAACATAAATTTATGGGCGGACACGGTATCGTAGGTGGCCAGATTCCTCTGGGTGCCGGTATTGCATTCGCTGAAAAATACAATGGCACCGACAATGTCTGTGTAACCTACATGGGGGACGGTGCAGTACGTCAGGGAGCATTGAACGAGGCATTTAATATGGCAATGCTCTGGAAATTGCCCGTAATTTTTGTGGTAGAGAACAATGGATATGCCATGGGTACATCTGTTGCCAGAACCACTAACCAGTTGGACATTTACAAAATGGGATTGGCCTTTGATATGCCATCCAAAGCTGTGGACGGAATGGATGTAGTAGCTGTACACAATGCAATGGACGAAGCAGTTCAAAGAGCCCGAAAAGGGGATGGGCCTACTTTTCTGGAAATCCGCACCTATCGTTATAAGGGACACTCAATGTCAGATCCCGCCAAATACCGGACCAAAGATGAGTTGGAAAAGTACAAGGGGCTGGATCCATTGGTCACCACCAAAGCTGCCATTATGAAGAAGAAATATGCTTCCGAAAAATGGTTTGCAGAAGTAGATGAAGAAATCAAGCAGATCGTGAACGAATCTGTACGCTTTGCCGAGGAATCTCCATTCCCGGATGCATCAGAATTGTATAAAGACGTCTATGCCCAGGAGGATTATCCTTTCGTGATGGATTAAACGGATACGTAGATCAATTTTTGGGCTTTAAGAAATAAAAAACTAACATAATATTCGACAGCAATGGCGGAAGTAGTAAGAATGCCAAAAATGAGCGACACCATGACCGAAGGGGTGATCGCCAAATGGCACAAAAAAGTTGGGGATAAGGTCAGTTCAGGGGATTTGATCGCAGAAGTGGAGACTGACAAAGCGACCATGGATTTTGAGTCCTATCAGGAGGGAACCCTCCTTTATATCGGGCCAAAAGAAGGGGAAGCAGTCCCAATCGATGCCGTGATTGCTGTGTTGGGTGAAGAGGGGGAAGATTACCAGGCTTTGCTGAAAGGTGAAGGCGAAAATAAAAGCGACGAAAAAGAAGAGGCCACAACGAAATCCGGAGATTCTGCCGTTGCAGCAGAAAGCACAGCGACAACTGATGCCGCAGCATCAAAGTCAGACAAAGGCCCGGCTGTCACTGCCGAATCCCTTGGAGCTACGGTGATTACCATGCCATTGCTGAGTGATACCATGAGCGAAGGGGTGATTGCAGAATGGAATTTCAAGGTTGGAGATACAATCAAGAGTGATGATGCCATTGCTGATGTGGAAACCGATAAGGCAACTATGGAAGTGACCGCTTATGCGGATGGCACACTGCTTTATATCGGTGTAGAGAAAGGCGAGGCAGCCAAGGTCAATGATATCATTGCCATTGTGGGGAAAGCCGGTACTGATATTACACCTTTATTGGAACAACATGCCAATGCTGGTAGCACGACTTCGGAATCAGGATCCTCAACTGATTCTGCACCAAGCCCGGTTAGTGCCGGAGAGAAAAGTCCTTCAACTGTCGCAGCTACAGAAAGTGCCTCCGGTTCAGTAGCAGATACAGATGACTCAAGGCTCAAAGTTTCCCCATTGGCACGAAAAATTGCAAAAGAAAAAGGGTATAACCTCAACGATATTAAAGGCACAGGGGACGGAGGGCGCATTGTAAAAAGAGATGTAGAAAATTACACTCCTTCTGCAAAACCAGCCGCGGTAGGTATAGATGCTGCCACCGCTGCAGCTTCAGAACAGGCTGCTCCAGTGATTTCCTTGCCGCAATATGTGGGTGAAGAGCGCTTTACGGAGGTGCCGGCATCACAAATGCGTAAAACAATTGCCAGACGCTTGTCAGAAAGCAAATTCTCTGCTCCCCATTTCTACTTAACTATAAAAGTGGATATGGATAGTGCAATTGAAGCCCGCAACAGGATCAATGAAGTTGCCCCTGTGAAAGTGTCTTTCAATGACTTGGTGATCAAAGCAGCTGCTGTAGCCCTCAAAAAGCATCCGGCTGTCAATGCATCCTGGTTGGGAGACAAAATCAGGTACAACGAGCATGTCAATATAGGTGTGGCAGTGGCAGTGGATGAAGGTTTGCTTGTGCCGGTTGTACGGTTTGCAGACGGCAAGTCTCTTTCCCATATCTCTGCCGAGGTGAAAGATTATGCCCAAAAAGCAAAAAGTAAAAAATTACAGCCAGCGGACTGGGAAGGTTCAACCTTTACCATTTCCAATCTGGGCATGTTTGGCATAGACCAGTTTACCGCCATAATCAATTCACCAGACGCCTGCATTTTGGCTGTAGGAGGGATTCAGCAGGTGCCCGTTGTGAAAAATGGGGCTGTGGTACCGGGCAATGTCATGAAAATTTCCTTGAGTTGTGACCACAGAGTAGTGGATGGGGCAACCGGGGCTGCTTTCCTGCAAACCTTGAAAGCTTTGCTCGAAGAGCCTGTGCGGATACTGGCCTAAAATACATTAAATCATAAAAGCAGCTTTTGACCCTTTTTCGACCGGAAAGGTCAAGAAATCTTTTCCCAGGAAATACCCGGGTTCCGCTGCTGAAGATATTGCCGCAATAGTTGGTTCTGCGCTTTTTCAAGTACAGGATCGTCTGTAAAAACAGAAATTACGGCATTGCGCACTTCCACGAGCAAGGCCTGATCCTTACTGAGATCGGCGAGTTTGAGATCGAGGACACCACTTTGTTGGGTTCCAGCAATGTCACCCGGCCCACGGAGATGCAAATCGACTTCTGCAATCTCAAAACCATCATTCGTCCGTACCATAGTATCCAATCTAAGCTTACTGTCAGCACCCAATTTGTTGCTTGACATTAGGATACAATAAGATTGTTCACCTCCCCGACCGACCCTCCCGCGCAATTGATGCAACTGTGAAAGCCCGAATCTCTCTGCATTTTCAATAACCATGACGGTTGCATTGGGGACATCCACACCAACTTCAATGACGGTAGTGGCCACCATTATGTGCGTTTCGCCTTTTATAAAACGCTGCATCTCAAAATCCTTATCCTTGACCGGCATCTGGCCATGTACGATGCTGATTTGATACTGAGGCTTGGGAAATTCATCTGCCAAGGCTTGTAAACCCGCCTCCAGATATAGAAGATCCATTTTTTCACTTTCCTTGATCAGCGGGTAAACCACATAAACCTGCCTGCCTTTGGCAATTTCATCCTTCATAAAGCCAAACATGCGTAGCCTACTGCTTTCGTAAAGATGCATGGTCTTGATGGGTTTGCGGCCGGCCGGCAATTCATCGATCACCGAAATATCCAAATCCCCATACAATGTCATGGCCAGGGTACGGGGAATCGGGGTGGCAGTCATCACCAGCATATGGGGTGGAATGTAGTTTTTTCGCCAGAGCTTGGCACGCTGCTCCACTCCAAAACGATGTTGCTCATCGATTACTACCAAGCCCAGATTATGAAACTTGACCGTATCTTCAATCAGTGCATGGGTACCAATCAAAATGTCCAGGCTGCCATCTTCCAACTGACTGTGAATCACCCTGCGGTCGCGCTTTGAGGTAGATCCGGTCAACAGCTGCACCGCAGCCAAATCACTGCCCAACAATTTTTGAATGCCCCTGAAATGCTGTTGAGCCAGAATTTCGGTGGGAGCCATCAGGCAGGCCTGGAACCCATTATCTACCGCAAGCAACATACTCATCAGCGCCACAACCGTTTTACCACTCCCCACATCACCCTGAATCAGTCTATTCATCTGTGCCCCTGTGACTGTATCCCTGCGAATTTCACGAATCACCCTTTTTTGCGCCTCCGTCAATTGAAAGGGTAAGTGCTCGGAATAAAAGGTGTTGAAATGCCTGCCCACCTCTTCAAATCGATGCCCCTTGAAGCGGACCGTTTGTAGCATTTTATTTTTGAGCAGCTTGAGCTGAATGAAGAATAACTCATCAAATTTCAATCGTCGGACAGCCTGGGTCAATTCCGGTTGGTTTTGAGGAAAATGAATGCTGCGACAGGCTTGCTGAATGCCGATAAGCTGATGTTGGGTGAGCAGATAAGCTGGCAGTTCCTCCTCGATTTTTGAGCCAATGCTTTCCAGCAAATTCAACATTAATTTTTGTAAGCCCCGTGTGTCCAGCCCTGATTTTTTCAGCTTTTCAGTAGAGCTATATACTGGTTGCAAGCTGGCGCTTGCCGATAAAGCCGTAGATCCGGCCGTGCTCATTGAGGTTGCAGGGGTATATCGCTCCATTTCCGGATGGGTAATGGACAATTGGGCGTTGAATAGTGACGGCTTCCCATACATAACATAGGCCGCCCCGACCATAAGGTTTTTTTTGAGCCAGGCAATGCTTTGAAACCAAACCAGTTCGACCTGCCCGGTATCATCTACAAATTGCCCAACTAACCTGCGACTCCTGCGCTCTCCGATTTCCTCCAAATGAATCAGACGGCCTATGACTTGAGCCGCTTCCATTTCAGGACGGATTTCCGCAATGCGATGAAAATGCGTGCGATCTATATACCTGAACGGGTAGTGGCGCAACAAGTCCCCAAAAGTAAAGACACCCAATTCCTGCTTGAGTAGGTCGGCACGGGCCGGACCCACGCCTTTGAGGTATTCGATTGGAGTCAGGACACTTAGTTCTGCCACATTATCCTTCTTTTATCCCTGATCTCTTAAAAGGGATTGTTGTACAATTGATGAGTTTTCTGATGGGCTAATTTAATAAATTTTTATGATGAGGGTGTGAATTGCTTTTTCTGACTGATGCCCCGGACAAATTCCCAGTTAAACAGTACAATGGAAATCAGCAAAATAGCATAGGCTACCAACTTGAGTGTAGTTACCGGTTCGTGGAACCAATAAATAGCCACTGCGAATGCAATGATGGGATTGATATATATCAGAATGCCCGCCGTGGAGGAAGAAATGCCGTTCAAGGCATACATACTCATATAAAGAGGAATAATGGTGAATAGGACGGCAATGATCGAAATATTCCACCAAAAGGCGCTTGCCTGTGGCAGGTCGTTTCCTCCCTGAATCACAAGAGGTAAAATGACCAGGCTGCACAAAGTGATTTGGACGGCCAATAAATTGAGTTTGTCCACATGCTGGATGATGCGTTGTACAACCAGATAGAGGGCATATAATAAGGCAACTGCAACCGACCAGATCACTTCTGTCAGTGAACCCCGGGCCAGCAGGATAACGCTGATCAGGGCAATGGCCAAACCGATTTTTTTCAGGGTGGAAAGTTTTTCTTTTAGGATCAGATAACCTGCCAGGGTAGTCAGGAGCGGGCAGACCATATAGGCAAAGGCTGCGGATTGAACGGATATGTGGTTGACCGCATAAATATAGGTAAACCAATTTCCCATAATTAGAAATGAGGCGATTACGGTCAACAATAACAATCTCTTTTTATTCGCATTGCTCAGGGTGCGTATATAAGCTCGATCTGCTTTCCATTGCCTTTTTCTAAAAATGAATATGAATATCCAGATCAAGAGGCAGGAGACAAGGATCCGGAAATTTAGAATGTCGAAAGAGGACCATTCTCTTATTGCCCGAAGGGGAAT
>DATGNG010000036.1:0-3173 GCA_035306865.1 Sphingobacteriaceae bacterium | reverse complement strand
TTGGTTAACAATTGACCGTCCCCAAATCTCCCCATTTTCCAAGAAATTAATTTTATAACAATTCTCACAATCTTTCGGTTCAGCAAGTTTAACTTTCCTTGACCTCTCATCACCAAAACCGATCAACTTCCAGGTGGTGCCGACCAGTGGCAGGTCAGCAAATATTGGATTTTCAGGAATATCTTTCAGGTCGATCACGCCTTCCTGGTCCAATCCATCGTCTTTCTGGCATGCACCTAACATGGGCAAAATCATAATCAGCATAGCCAAAAAAAAGAGTTTTTGCGTGGAAACAACTTTCTTTTTCATAATAAATAATTTAAAAATTACAAACAAATATATATTATAATAATCAGGAAATCAACAAACAAAAGAGCAAAAAGTGCTGCTTTGGCCAACTACCCTGCCTTTATTATAACGAGAGTTTCGGGCAAAACGCTACACTTAGAAAAAATATTTTGTTTTCGTTCCAATCCGTACTGATCTGTCCAAAACCCTGAATTGTGAAAAAACGATAAATGCATAGAATAGGAACTTTTCATAATTTACTCCATGCTGGGTTGAAACAAAAGGTAATCAGATGAGCCATAGTACAATGCCAGACCACGGGAGGAAATATTGAATTTATCCACTTTATACATAGCCGCTGCAAATTTTTCACCATCGCCACGTTCTCCTGCAGTTGTTCTGTAGCCACCCTCAAAAAATAACTGGCTATCGATATTCTCTACCCTATAATTCCGCATGAATTTATTTAATGTTGAAAAGAACTCAAAAACGCCCATTTCATCAAAAAAAAGCGTAAAACACCTTGCACATTCGGGCAGGCGATCCTCTCCTCGCAGACCGACATCGGCAACCTTGATCTTTCCGGTTTCGGAATTGGCAAAACCGACCAGTTTCCATTTGGTGCCGACCAGTGGCAGGTCAGCAAATTTTGGATTTTCAGGAATATCTTTCAGGTTGATCACGCCTTCCTGATCCATTCCATCGTCTTTCTGGCATGCACCCAACATGGGCAAAATCATGATCAGCATTGTCCAGAACAAGAGTTTTTGCGTGGAAATAACCTTCTTTTTCATAACAAATCAATTAATGATTACAAACTAAATACAAGTGCGATATCAATTTCTTATTTCCCCAAATTCATACAAATTTGGGGAAATGTGTTTTCGCGAAAACACTATTTCCGAGAAATGAATTCATTTCTCGGAAATAGTGAAACCTGTGAAAGGCCATAGTCAGGGAGCCAATCGCTCAAAATCAATGACAAACACTTTCATGCCCTCGGCTTCATCTATTGTAAGCTTTATTTTGATGATCAACGGCCATTGCCGCCGCCGCTGCTAACGGAGTTTTCCATTCGCCCCTGATCCTGTATTGGTTGTGGCCCACGATCCGGATATCCTGCTCCTTGAAGATCTCATAATAGGAATCGGGGTAATAGGTCAGTTTTTCCCTGGCAGTATAGATCCAATTCTCCACCTGGTTTTCTATCGCTATTGAAACAGGACTTCCGTCTTCCCCAAACTTTATGTGGATGTGCTTTGTTTTCAGATTGGGTTCTTTGCTGATGTAGGAAGTGGTGGAATCTGTACTTTCAACCGCATAACTATTTACCCAGGCGGACTTGTTGATGTCCGCGTCGATGAAAGGGGCAAACTCATTTTTCCAATTTTCTATTCTGACCGATTTGGACTCTACAGAACCGTTAATCTCCACAGCTTTCAGGATTTCGGCCGAATCCAATTCCAACCTTTCAATTTCACTATTAAAAAACTCGGCGAGACTAAAGTAGGGTTGGGGGTCATATTGCACCCCGGCAGGGCTTTTATCTGATCCGGAACAGGCTGTCAATTGCACAATCAGACTCAATCCTATAACAAAGAAGGTCACAAATTTATACTTCATTTATAATCGATATTTTTCCTGTTTATGAAACCAATATTTCACCGGTCATTTGCAAAGGAGTTTCCAATCCCATTATGTGCAATATGGTAGTAGCCACATCACCAAGTTTGCCGGGGGCTACTTTAGTGCATTCCGGATCAATAATGATCAGGGGTACCAGACTGGTTGTATGTGCAGTATTGGGAGAGCCATCCTCATTGACCATAAACTCCGCATTTCCATGATCCGCCAGAATGATCATTGAATAGTTAAGCTCCTCCAATATCCGAACCAATTGACCCAGACATTGGTCAACCGTTTCCACGGCACGGACTACTGCGTCGAACACTCCGGTATGGCCAACCATATCCGGGTTTGCAAAATTCAGACAGATAAAATCCGGCTGATGCGTTTCCAAATGCGCAGTGATAGCTTCCACAATGCCATCTGCACTCATCTCCGGTTGCAAATCATAAGTGGGCACCTTTGGTGAGGGAATCATGATCCGCTGCTCCCCTTCAAATGGAGTTTCCCTCCCTCCGGAAAAGAAAAAGGTCACGTGCGGGTATTTTTCGGTCTCCGCTATACGGAGCTGGGTTTTGCCGGCATTGGACAGGACTTCACCCAGTGTATGGGTTAAGTTTTCTGTGTCAAATAATACCCCGGCAATTCTAAAAGTATCATCATAAGCCGTCATGGTGAGGTAGCGGAGGGGGAGAGCCTGCATATCCCATTCAGGAAAGTCCTGCTGGCTGAGCGCCATAGTGATTTCCCTGCCACGGTCGGTCCTGAAATTGAAGCAGATAACTACATCGTCTGGCTCTATGGTTGCCAAGACCTGGCCATCTTCCCTGATTCGGATCACCGGGTTGAGAAATTCATCGGTTATTCCATTATTATAGGATTCGATGATACTGTCCTTCAGGTCCTTGTAAGCCCGGCCCTGACCATGGACCAGCAAATCATAGGCCAACTTGATCCTTTCCCAGCGATGATCCCGGTCCATTGCATAATATCGCCCGATAAGCGAAGCAAGCTGCCCGGTACTTTGCTCCAGAAAGCTTTCCAAATCTCGAACATATTCCAATCCTCCATGCGGGTCCGTATCCCTTCCATCCAAAAATCCATGGATAAATACCTGGTCACTCGTCAAACCATTTAATCTGGCAGCATCACATAGTCCCTTTAGGTGTCCTATATGCGAATGCACCCCTCCATCCGAGAGTAAACCTATAAAATGAACTTTTTTACCTTGTTTTTTGGCATATTCAAAAGCATCCTTC
>DATGNG010000035.1:0-6151 GCA_035306865.1 Sphingobacteriaceae bacterium | reverse complement strand
TGAGTTTCTTAAGAAATCGACTTGGGTTTGACTTTACCTATTATTACTCTCTAAGTAAAGATCAGATTTTACAGGCACAGATTACCTCAGCTACCGGTTACGTGACCACGTCTGTGAATGCAGGAAATATGAGAAACCAAGGTGTGGAACTTGTATTGTTTGGTAAACCTGTTGCTAATGATGTTTTTACATGGGATGTTAACTTCAACCTTTCAGCTAACCGCAACAAAATTCTTTCTCTTCCAACAGATATCACTTATGGAACTGCCCGTGGGTATGGTAATGCTGCAGTTGCTCAGATTTTGGTTGAAGGGGAATCTTTCGGTAATATTTATGGAAGTTATTTCTTGCGCTATAACGGAGGCAATCCAGACGACTCTCAGTATTTGGATCGCTCTAAACCTCTTCTGATCACCCCAGACGGTTTTCCAGTATTGTCTGGTTCAAACAGGAAGATATTGGGGAATTCTCAGCCGGATTGGATCTTGGGTTTAAGCAACTCCTTTAATTATAAGAATTGGACTCTCCACGCCTTATTTGATGCTCGTTTAGGTTTTGAAAAGTATAACTGGCTGGAGAATTTTTATTCAGCTTTTGGAATACCTGATTACACAGCAGACAGAAGATCATTTAAGGTGCTGGATGGAGTTTACGCTGACGGTACTCCAAACACAAAACAAATCTGGCTTGATCAACGTATTGGCCCTGATGGAATCGACTATGGCGAAGGTTACTACAGGAGGTTTTACCGGAATGTTTCTGAGCCATTCGTAACTGATGCATCATGGGTTCGTTTACGTTCTGCAAGCCTTACCCACAACATTTCTCAAACGTGGTTGCCTACAAAAGCCATTAAAACAGCGTCATTGTCTGTAACAGGTAATAATCTATGGCTTTGGACAAAATACTATGGTGTAGATCCAGAATCTACTTCATATCACAGCGGAAGTAACGTGGACGGTTCTGCGGGCTTTACCTATCCTTCGGCACGGTCGATAATGTTCACACTTAGTTTAGGACTATAAAAAAAATTGACATGCGAAAAATATTAATAAACACCCTGTTTTTAACTTTCTTGGCCTTTGGTCTTCAAAGTTGCTCGAAATACTTCGATGATTTGGCAGATAATCCAAATCAAGTTACTGAGCCTACACTGGCTTCCCTGCTTTCTACATCAACGTACAAAATGGGAATAAACAGTTATTCTGCAGCAAGCGCAATTGTGCCCTTTGTACAATATACGGCGAGCCCTTCAGCGAGTGCTGCAAGTGATACCTATCAAACACAGAACTTCACTGGATTGTGGGACGCTTTGTACTTTGCAATGGCCGATGCTAATGAACTGAAAAAGTTAGCAATATCCCTTGAAGCAAGTGAATACATAGGGGTTGCTAACCTAATGTTAGCCTATAATTTAGGGATTGTCCATGACTATTGGGGCTCTGGGCCTTTCTCAAAGGCATTTGACGTAAGTAACATTTATCCGGAATACGACTCTCCGGAGACTCTTTATGCCACTGCTGTACAACTGGTTGACGAAGCAATTGTGGAATTTTCGAAGTCAGGATCAAGCATGGCTTTGGACGCAAATAGTGATCTTATTTATGGTACTGCGTCAGCAGCTACAAGAAGGACACAATGGTTGAAATTTGCACATGCCCTTAAAGCAAGGTTGCTGATCAAAGTAAGCAAGCATAGCAGCTTTAATCCAAATGCGGTATTAGCTGCAGTAGAGAATTCGTTTACTTCTAACGCAGATGATGCAGGAATGGCTACTTTTACAGTACGGAACAACTGGGCTGGTGTGGCAAATAGTAATCTTCTGCAATCATTGGGGGGCTGGTTGTCCGAACAACTTATTGAACATTTAGACGGGACTACATATGGAGTTTTTGATCCACGTTTGCCAAAGATTACTGACCTGACTGTGGATGGAATTTATATTGGAACCGTAAATGGAGCTGGCAATAGGCTGCCAGGAGCCAATACTAGACATGATGAGTGTTATATTTCCAGAAACTCTCCCTGGACATCAGATAACGCACCTTTGCTCATAGTTACCTATGCAGAACTGAAATTTATAGAGGCGGAAGCTGCTTTGGCCACAAATCCTGCCAGAGCATATACAGCATATTTGGAAGGAATCAGTGCGAACATGGACAGGTTCCAAGTTTCGGCTGAGGATAAAGCCGCATATCTGTCTAATCCAGTTGTTGCTGTTGGGGCTTCAAACCTTACAATAGACCTTATTTTCAAAGAGAAATATGTTGCGACCTACTTGAACTTTGAGGCCTGGAATGATGCAAGACGTCATGACTATCAATATAAGGATTTCACGATGCCTGAAAATGCTGCTTTAAGTACATACATTCGCCGCTTGGACTACCCTCAGGGAGAGGTAACCAAGAACGGCAACAATGTGCCTGCTGAAGTGCCAAGAACCACCCGTCTGTGGTGGGATCAGTAACGAGAGGCATATTCTTGTATCTCTTAGCAAGGCTTCAATTTTAAAAGAGGCAGTCCAAAAAAGTTGGGCTGCCTCTTTTAATTTATTTTCACAGTGCATTGTCATGATCAAAAC
Source organism: Sphingobacteriaceae bacterium (assembly GCA_035306865.1). Classification (GTDB taxonomy): domain Bacteria; phylum Bacteroidota; class Bacteroidia; order Sphingobacteriales; family Sphingobacteriaceae; genus DASRQK01. The sequence continues at coordinate 3,570 of DATGNG010000035.1, read as the reverse complement.
ATGATAAATCAGGCAAATGTGACAAACTGGGACTAAAAGTTTTCAGAAAATCACGCCAAGGCCCGCTGTTTTTGCGTGTTTTTGCAAAAAACAAGCGCAAACATGCGGAGGTTTAAAAATTTCTTCTTAATATTGTGCATATTCTTTTTGGCCCATTGTGCTAAATAGATGGGGCATTATTAAAATATTGACCAATTATTTGAGGATCCCTATGAAAACAATTAATGCGTTTTTGTCAGTAGTTATTACGTTCATTACGTTTTTATCCTGTTCAAACCCGAATAGTGGCCAGGCAGAAGCTTCTGTTGTTGAAGGTATTATTCCGGGGGCGGATCGGCTGGAGCTGTATCTGCCATTATTGGAAGGTAAAAAGGTAGGATTAATGGGCAATCAGACCTCCATCATTGGTCAGGGAGACGAACAACAACATTTGGTAGATGTGCTGCTGGAGCGGGGAGTAGATCTCAAATTTGCTTTTGCGCCCGAGCACGGTTTCCGGGGCGAGATCGAAAGAGGCGAAAAAGTGAGCAATGAGATGGATGAAAAAACTGGTTTGCCTCTCTACAGCCTATACGGACGCAATGATAAAGCTGATTCGATTGTCAACTCCATAGATGTGATGATCTTCGATCTTCAGGATGTGGGTGCCAGGTTTTATACCTATATAACCTCTATGCATCGGGTGATGCAACTGGCTGTGAATAATGGGAAAAAAGTGATTGTTCTGGATCGGCCAAACCCTAATGGAGACCAGATAGATGGCCCTGTGCGCAAGGATGACCGATTTAAATCCAATGTTAGTTATCATAAAATTGCGATGATTCACGGGTTGACCGTGGGAGAGCTGGCCAAAATGATCAATGGAGAAGGTTGGCTCGACAACGGAGCTCGATGTGACCTCGAAGTCATTCCGGTCGCCAATTATGACCACAGCATGTCCTACCCTTTACCCGTAATCCCCTCACCAAGCCTGCCAAACTACCTTTCCGTCAGATTATATATGTCATTATGCCTGTTTGAAGGCACAGACATTAGTGTGGGCAGGGGTACCGACTGGCCTTTTCAAGTTATCGGGTATCCTGATCCCGTTTATGGTAATTTTACATTCACTCCGGGGGAAAGAGATGGCATGGCGCTGCATGTAGAAGGGAAAGGAGAAACCAATTATGGAGTGGACCTGCGTTCCCTCGATCCGGATGCACAACGGTTCACCCTGAAATATCTCTTGGATTTTTATAATAAGACGGCAGATAAATCTACGTTTTTTGCACGTCCTGACTTTTTTGATAAGCTGGCAGGTACGGATCAATTGAGATTACAGATTTTGGATGGGTTGACTGAGGAAGAAATCCGGGCCTCATGGCAGGAAGATCTGGAAGCCTATAAAGCGATGCGTTCTAAGTATCTGTTATACCCAGAAGAGAGTTAATACAAATTAAATTACATGTTTTTACCCAATTATTTGAGCCAATATGGATATATAACTAATTACAGTTTAACCAATCAATTTTAAGTATTTGAAAAATTTACAAACTAAACAATTAAAACAATGAGAAATTTTATTTTATTTTTTGTTGCTTTTTGGTTTGTCGCCCCAGCGGTCGTTTACGCCAATCCGACCCTAAACATGGGAGGGATCGATATGCCAAAAGGACCTGAAGCGGAGACCTCCTTAGGGATGGGTTCAGCGTTTCAGAATGTAGTACGCGGTAACGTAAGAAGCGCTGCGGGCGTATTGTCCGGAGTCACCGTAACTCATGTAGGTGGTACGGCTTCTACAGAAACCGATGCACAAGGTAATTTTTCCATCAACGTACCCAACGGAGCTACTCTGAGATTTATAATGGTTGGATAGACCACCAAAGAATTGGTTGTAAGCGGATCCACTCTCAATGTAGTTCTGGACGAAGCATCAACCAATATTGATGAGGTGGTAGTTGTGGGATACGGTCAGCAACGTAGGGGTAGCCTTACCGGTGCCGTAGCATCTGTCAATGTCAAAGAAAATCTGGAATCCCGTCCTATTGCGGATGTGGGACGTGCCATCCAGGGTACAACACCTGGGTTGAATGTTGTGATCCCAAGTGGTGAGGTCGGTTCTGATCCGATCATCCGGATTCGGGGTCAGATCGGGTCTTTCCGTGGCACAGCAGATCCTCTGATTCTGTTGGATAACGTGGAAATACCAAGTATCCAGGTTATCAACCCAATGGACGTCGAATCGATCACTGTACTGAAAGACGCTTCTGCCGCCACAATTTACGGTGCAAAGGCTGCTTTTGGGGTTATTTTGATTACGACCAAACAGGGTGCCGGCCAGGACAGGGTTTCTGTGGAATACAGCAACAACTTTTCGTTCCAGGATCCTTATAAAGAAATAAAAATGGGCCGTCTGAGCGCATTGAAATACTCTCTTGATGCTGTTGAGCGTACCGGAGGCACCACTATCGGTGCTTTTTACCGGGTTAATCGGGCGAGCTATGATCGTGCTGTAGAATGGCACAAGCAATATGAAGGGGTTCTCGGTCCGGACGACCCGACAGTGTATGGCAGGGATTGGTATTTTGATGCCGCCCTGAATGCCAAAATGGGGCTGCGTACCTATGATCCCCAGGAATATATGATCCGTAACTGGGCTCCGACCAACCAGCATCATCTGAGTGTTGGCGGAACTTCGGGTAAAACATCCTTCAATGTGGGTCTCGCTGCATTGGATCAAAGTGGTATGATCAATACCAACACCGATAAGTTTGCCAGATATAATGCTTCGGTAAGGATCAGGAGTGAAATCAATGATTATATTACACTTCGTACCGGTGCCATTTATACTCAACGCGAAAAGATGTACCCTTATGCAACCAACTCAACTACGGCTGACCCCTGGTTGTACCTTTACAGATGGAGCTCCCTGTATCCGCTTGGTCTGGATGAAAGCGGAGATCCGATCCGAAGCCCATGGTCTGAAACCAAAGCTGCCAATGTGGCCAGCCTGAAAAACAACTATGTAAACTTCAGTGTAGGTACCACAATTAAATTGACTAAAAACTGGAATTTTGACTTTGACTTTACCCATGGTAATGAAGAGTACATCAATCATCGTCCAGGTACAAAATTCTATGGAAGGGATTCGTGGGGATCTCCCCGGGTCAGGCTTGATGAAAATGGAAGCCAGATGTATGTAAATGCACAGGGCCAGGCAGTCTCTGCCGGTGATCCTGGTGCTATGCTTGCGTATGAGTTGATTCCTCATCAATACACAGCTGACGGAGCCAACCCTGACCATGTTTACATGCTGTCAAATAACGCCTATAATAATACGATCAACGCCTATACCACCTATAATCTGGATCTGAATGACTCACATTCATTCAAATTTATGGCGGGTATCAACAGGGTAACCAATGATGCTAAATCACATTGGAATCAGATTACAAATCTGACGGATATCCTAAACCCACAGTTTAATTATGGTGTTGGTACTATTACCGGAGGAGGAAATACAACTTGGGCTTCTCAGTTGGGTTACTTTGGCCGGGTCAACTATGCCTTCCAAAACAAGTATTTGGTGGA
>DATGNG010000034.1:0-5327 GCA_035306865.1 Sphingobacteriaceae bacterium | reverse complement strand
GGAGCGGCTGGGAAATATGGTTGGCATAAGGTTCGGACGCTTTTACGATTTAGCATAGATGGAAACCGTATTGAGGGAATGGAAGTAATAGAGCTTGCGAAACGATAAGGTAAAAATTACACTAAGTGTTGCAATAATTTGTTGTTTCTGTTGCCTAAATGCGTAATTTTGCCCAATAACAGCACAATCCTTGAGTGTTAATAATACACTAAGTAATAGAGCTGGAAAGCAAAGCACACATGACAAAAATTACCACATTAGGCCAGTTTATAATTGAAAAACAAGCAGATTTTCCCTATGCCAAAGGGGAGCTATCCCGATTGCTGAGGGACATTGCGATTGCCGCCAAAATCGTAAACCGGGAGGTGAATAAGGCGGGCCTTATGGACATACTTGGAGACAACGGAACTGTTAATATACAGGGCGAGACACAGAAAAAATTGGATGTGTATGCGGACGAGCAATTTATCTCGGCTCTTCGCAGTGGTGGGGAATGTTGTGTGGTGGCTTCTGAAGAGCAGGACGATTGTATTCTCATCCAGTCGGAAATATCTAAAAATGCCAAGTATATAGTATGTATTGATCCTTTGGACGGCTCCTCCAATATTGACGTGAATGTTTCCATCGGCACAATTTTTTCCATTTATCGTAGAGCCTCAAGTACGGATCAGGAGGTAGGCATGGATGAAATTCTTCAACAGGGCCTCAATCAGGTGGCAGCAGGTTATGTGATTTATGGATCATCAACCATGTTGGTTTATACTACCGGTAAGGGGGTCAATGGATTTACCCTGGATCCGTCTATTGGTGAATTCTGTCTTTCCCATCCCAACATGCGAATTCCTGATTCCGGAGTAATCTATTCTGTCAATGAAGGGAATTATATCAAATTTCCCCAGGGCGTAAAAGATTTCATCAAATATTGTCAGGTGGAGGACAAGGCGACCAATCGTCCCTATATTTCCCGTTATATTGGGTCTATGGTGGCCGATATTCATCGGAATCTGATCAAAGGCGGAGTGTTTCTCTACCCAACTTCCTCCTCTCATCCCAGTGGAAAACTGCGTTTAATGTATGAGTGTAATCCCTTGTCATTCATTGTCGAACAGGCAGGTGGGAAGGCGAGTGATGGGAAAAAAAGGATTATGGAATTACAACCGGACAGTTTGCACCAACGTACTCCTATATTTATTGGGAATAAGGAAATGGTGGAAAAGGTTGAAGAGTTTATTTGTCTTGCCGACGGAAAGCAGGATGATGAATCAAAACAGGATGATAAATCAGAGGCTGTCCCGGACTTCCAAAAGAAATCCTTTCAGTTTCTCTAAGGAGGAAATGACACGCTGATTTTCCCGGGCTTCTTTCTGATTCTCTTTTAGGTAATCTTTGGCACCCTGTAGGGTGAAGCCCTTTTCCTTGACCAGGTTGAAGATGATTTTCAGGGATTCAATGTCCTCGGGCCGAAACATTCTATTTCCTTTTTTGTTTTTTTTTGGTTGGAGAACGTCAAATTCCTTTTCATAAAACCGGATCTGCGAGGCGTTGACTCCAAACATGGCGGTGACTTCCCCCATGGAGTAATAGCGTTTGGTTATTTCCTTCTCTTTATAAGGCATGGCTAATGTATTTTTTTCATGCAGATTTTCACAAACTTAAAGAATAATTTTTGAAATTCAGTAATTCGCCTATCTTTGCAACCAACTAATTTTGTGCCAATCTTAACAGTTTATTCATGGATATTTACCAAGGCATTGCCATCGGACTTTACTTCTTATTAATGATTTCTATCGGTTATTATTCCTATAAAAAATCAACCAGTAATGTAAATGAGTTTCTTTTGGGAGGGAGGCGTCTGGGGCCGATAGTTACTGCTCTCTCCGCCGGAGCAGCGGATATGAGTGGTTGGCTTCTGATGGGGATTCCGGGAGCGATGTATGCCAGTGGTATCTCATCCAGTTGGATTGCCATTGGATTGACAATAGGTGCATTTTTTAATTATATACTGGTTGCTCCACGACTAAGGGTCTATACCGAGCGTGCCAATAATGCGATTACCATACCGGATTACTTTGAAAAGCGTTTTCGTGACAGATCCAGAATGCTAAGATTGATTTCTGCCCTGGTTATTCTGGTGTTTTTTACACTTTATACCTCAGCGGGAATGGTGTCTGGAGGGAGATTGTTTGAATCGGCATTTAATATGGATTTCAATACGGGATTGATCCTGACCAGTTCTGTAGTCGTTTTTTATACGTTTTTAGGTGGATTTCTGGCTGTAAGTCTGACCGATTTTGTGCAAGGCGCAATTATGGTGCTGGCATTGGTGATTGTGCCGATTGTTGTTCTTACAAACGTTGGCGGAGTGTCCGAGTCTCTGGAACTGATCCGATCCAAAGATCCTTTATTGTTAAATCTTTGGGAGGGAGCCACCACAGTGGGTGTGGTCTCTTTGCTTGCCTGGGGATTGGGTTATTTTGGACAACCCCATATTTTGGTTCGATTTATGGCAATTGAACGGGTAAAGCAATTGCATTCCGCCCGTCGTATTGGTATTACCTGGATGGTGTTTACTATGTCCGGAGCAATGCTTGTCGGCCTGTTTGGAATTGCGTACATGGTCAAAAACGGCCAAAGTATTGAGGATCCGGAGACCATCTTTATTTATTTTTCCCAAGCATTGTTTCATCCATTTATAGGAGGGTTTTTGCTGTCGGCCATTCTGGCTGCGGTCATGAGTACAATTTCCTCTCAATTGCTGGTAACTTCCAGTTCTATGACTGAGGATTTTTATAAAGCATTTTTACGTAGAAAAGCGTCTGGGAAAGAACTGTTGATTATAAGTCGTCTTTCCGTCTTATTTATTGCAATAATTGCGATTCTTTTATCCCTAAATCCTCAGGACACCATTCTCAATCTGGTTGGGCATGCCTGGGCAGGTTTTGGATCTGCATTCGGCCCTCTGATTTTATTGTCGCTGCTTTGGAGGCGTACCACACGTAACGGTGCAATTGCCGGTATGGTGATAGGTGGACTTACAGTATTGCTTTGGGTATATATTCCGCATGCCTATCAGGATTTGTATGCCATGATCCCCGGATTTATTTTGTCCTTTATCTCCATCATCCTTGTTTCTCTAATTGATAAGGAACCTGAGGATACGATCACCAAAGAGTTTGATGAAGTTAGTGCCGAAATCAAAGCGGATTATTAAGCCTTAGTCTGGAATAGGTATAGGTATAGCTTTTTCTGGTTTCACTATTTCCGAGAAATGAATTCATTCCTCGGAATTTGGTATTGTGCAAAAATAGATATGTGTTCCCTCGAAAACCTAATAGGGAATATTTCAAAACAAGTAAGGAGACACTTGAGGAAATAATACTCCCAGGTCAAAAAAAAATCCGGGCCAGCCTCAGCTTACCCGGATTTCATTTGAATTTTTGTCTTTAGACTTCTGGTTTTTGGACTTCTGGTCTTTAGACTTTCGTTCTTACCAGCGGCTCTTGCTCTCTTTTCGTTCCTTGCGTTTTCCTGAGAAATCACGGAAACCACCAGAACCACCACTCGCTTCATCTTGATTACGACGCTTGCGGAATCCACCAGCACCGCCGGCAGCTCCAAACCCTCCCTGATCACCTTGGTGACGTGTGGGGCGCTTGCCCCGGCGTTCGTTGCCTTTTGATTGGCTATTGCCTTCTCCGGCATGTTCTATACGAACCTGACGACCTTCGAAATCAATGTTCTGGAAACCACTAAGTATTTTATCTACGACTTCATTTTGGACCTCAAAGAAAGAATAAACTCCCTTCACATCGATTTTGCCGATGCTTTTTCCGCTGATCCGGCTGTTGTCGCAAAGATATCCTAACATATCACCACGGGAGAACTGATCCAGAGCTCCCAGATTGATAAACAGTCGGGTGTAATCGGATTTGCCATTACGGCCAGAGCGTTCTTCACGTCCTGGTTTTCCACCCCGATCGCGGTCACGTCCGCTGCGTGCTTCGTTCGGATCTACATTCAGGTCAGGAGAATTTTTGTAATATTCCAGGAATCGGTTAAATTCAAGGGATACAAACTGCTTCAGCACATCCTCTTTACTGAATTCAGCAAAGCGCTCCAGGATTTTGGGCATATGTTGACCAATTTGGCTTTCGTCCACAGTCACATCTACTACCTTGTCCAGCATGGCAAACAATTGTTTATCTACCACATCAGCACCCTTTGGAACCTCCATTTTTACAAATGACTTTCCAATAACTCTTTCCACTTGGCGAATTTTGCCGAGTTCTTTCAAATTGACCAATGAAATGGATATACCTGTCTTTCCTGCACGGGCAGTACGGCCACTTCGGTGGGTGTAGTTTTCAATCTCATCAGGCAGGGAATAGTTGATCACGTGGGTAACGTCATTGACGTCAATACCCCGCGCAGCTACATCCGTTGCAATAAGCATTTGCAAACTGCGGTCACGGTAGCGTTTCATTACTTTGTCACGCTGTTGCTGGGACAGATCCCCATGCAGGGCGTCCGCATTGTAACCGTCTTTGATCAAAGCTTCGGCAATCTCCTGAGTTTCGATCTTTGTGCGGCAGAATACAATCCCGAAAATTTCCGGGTTGGAGTCCACGATGCGTTTGAAAGCGGCATACTTATCCCGGGCACGGATCACATAATAGTGGTGCTCGATGTTGACATTGCCTGTGTTTTTGGTGCCCATTGTAAGCTCGAAAGGATCGGTCATGTATTTTTTGGCGATCCTGCGGACTTCAGTAGGCATGGTGGCTGAGAACAGCCATGTTTTTTTGTCTTCGGGTGTAGTGGACAGAATATTGTTGATGTCCTCCTGAAAGCCCATATTGAGCATTTCATCGGCTTCATCCAATACTACATAGCGCACATTAGAAAAATCAATGGCTTTACGGCCAAGGATATCGAGCATACGACCCGGAGTGGCGACAACAATCTGTACACCACGACGAATCTGGCGCAATTGATCACTGATGTTAGCACCACCGTAAACGGCAACCACATGTACATCAGGAAGATTTTTTGCGTAATTTGTAATGTCTCGAGCAATCTGCAAACACAATTCTCGCGTAGGGCACAAAATCAGCGCCTGCGGGTGTTTTTGAGAAAAGTCTAACAATTCTAATAAGGGCAGGCCAAAAGCTGCGGTTTTACCGGTCCCGGTTTGGGCTAATCCGACAAAATCGTTGCTGCCTGCAAGTAATACGGGAACGGCTTGTTCCTGGATGGGAGTTGGTTTTTCAAAGCCCAACTCATTGATGGCATTAACAATATCATGACGGATTCCCAGTTCAATAAAT
>DATGNG010000033.1:0-2333 GCA_035306865.1 Sphingobacteriaceae bacterium | reverse complement strand
GTTGGCGGAAGTACCGGAAATATTTTCTACAGCAAGCGGGGTGAAAAATTCGGTGTTACCCTTTACGGTGCAGGTCATTACCAGAGCCCATATAATCCGGACAGTGACAATTTCACCAATATTCCAAAAACCACAACGTTATCCATCAATCCTAAAATATTCTATTATCCTTCGGAAAGATCAACATTATGGTTAGGCATCAATGCTACATGGGACAAAAGAGAAGGGGGAGACATGGAGGTGGTAAGGAACGAAGTTGGCGGCATTCATCAGTATTTTGAAACAAATGAATCCAATAGAATAAGTACCCAGGCTGCTTATGAGCTTTCCCTCGGCGATGATCAGGATATTACCGTCAAAAACAGCGTATCATTTTTTGATCGGGTATTGACGCTTCCCGGTTATACCTTTGATGGAAAGCAAACAAACACCTTTTCAGAAATATCGTATGCGAAAAGATATGACAAATCAGACTGGATCTTTGGTGCCAATCTATATACCAATTCTTTTATAGAAAACAGGGAGGTAATGCCAAGGAATCAAAATGACGTTACCTACGGTGTATTTGGAAATAACACCACCGATTTAGCCAATTCACTGGCTCTCGAAACTGGTTTTAGGGGAGATTATTCAGTAGATTGGGGTTTCTTCGCATTGCCCCGGATTTCTCTTTTATGGAATGTAAATGAAAAGTTTTCTACCCGATTAGGCGGTGGATTGGGCTACAAAATACCTGATTTGTTTACAGAGGAAGCGGCTATGTTACATTACCGGAACGTACTGACCCTGGACAAAAGCACCATGGAGGCCGAGAGATCCTATGGCGTCAACCTGGATTTCAACTACCGCATGCCTTTGTCAGACAATTTATTCCTTTCTGTCAACCAGCTTTTTTATACCACCTATATTTCCGATGCTTTGTTGTTGGAATCCACGCCTTCAGGTCAATATGCATTTGGCAATGCGCCTGATAACATCCAAAGTTTGGGCAGTGAAACCAATTTGAAACTCAGTTTAAATGACTTTAGGTGGTTCCTCAACTATGCGTTCATCGATACCCGGTTAAGCTATCTTCCGGGCAGTCCCCAAAAACCTTTGACCCCAAAACATAATGCGGGTACGGTGTTGATGTATGAGAATGACAAGTGGAGAATCGGCTACGAGATGTATTATACAGGAAGGCAATATCTTTCCAGCGGTGCCAAAACCCGGGATTATTTGCTATTGGGTTTGTTGTTGCAGAGACATTTTGATTGGGGCAGCCCTTACATCAACTTCGAAAACTTCACAGACAGAAGGCAAAACAGGTTTTCTCCGGAGGTGACAGGTACTGTCCGAAATCCCGTTTTTCAGGAGATTTATGCCCCCACAGATGGTTTCGTTTTTTCGGTAGGCATTCTTATAAAGCCGTTCGGTGGCGAGTCGCATGAACATTAATAATTAAGAAGGAATGAATAAGACGGTTTTTAAAATATCACAAATGGATTGCGCATCCGAAGAGCAGTTGATCCGGATGAAATTGGACGGTATGGATGAAATCAAAAATCTTGATTTCGACATTCCTAAAAGGACATTGACGATAGTTCATACCGGGGATAGCAACGCAATTGATAAACTCCTGAAAGAATTAAATCTTGGATCAGAACTCGTTTCTGTTGCTGAAACAAATGATCAAATCAATATCGCACAGAACGATAAAAAAGAAAAAAAAATGCTCTGGGCGGTGCTCATCATCAACTTTGTCTTTTTTGTTGTTGAAATGTTGTTCGGCTGGATCTCTAAATCAATGGGCCTGATAGCGGATTCATTGGACATGTTGGCAGATGCATTGGTGTATGCCTTAAGTCTTTGGGCCGTAGGAGCTTCCACGATGCGCAAAAAACGTGTTGCCAAACTCAGCGGCTATTTCCAAATCTCATTGGCAGTATTTGGATTGGTTGAGGTATTGAGACGTTTCTTGGGAATGGAATCAATTCCGGTATTTCAAACCATGATAATTGTTTCATTCTTGGCTTTAATTGCCAATTCCGTTTCACTTTATCTAATTCAAAAAGCCAAAAGCAAAGAAGCCCATATGCAGGCATCCTCCATTTTCACCTCAAATGATATCGTCATAAATACAGGGGTCATAGTAGCCGGTGTTCTGGTTTACCTTACCCAAAGCAAGTATCCGGATTTAGTGATTGGTATTATCATTTTCGGAATCGTTATTCGGGGTGCATTAAGGATATTGAAATTGGCCAAGTAAGGGGACCATAACCCTAAATCCTTGATCATGCATTTTTAATTGAAAAAAACCATCCTCAATTATGATGGCAAGCTATTTTTTCACC
>DATGNG010000032.1:0-9924 GCA_035306865.1 Sphingobacteriaceae bacterium | reverse complement strand
ATAAATGTCTATTTGAGCCCTGTGGCGGATTTTGCTCCTTGCGCCTATATATCGGTTGTTGTTGTGAATATTGATCTCGCGGGCCTTGGTATTGTCCCTCAATTGCATATCGATAATATCACGGATTTCTTTACGAATTTCAGGGTCCAGGATGGGAAATCCAACTTCCACCCTCCGGTCAATATTCCTACTCATCAAATCGGCTGATGCCAGAAAAACCTCCTCATTCCCTCCATTTCCAAAAATCCACACCCGTGCATGTTCCAGAAAGCGGTCCACTATGCTTCGCACCGTAATGTGCTCACTATACCCCGCCTGGCCCGGAATAAGACAGCACATCCCACGAACGATCAGTTGAATCCTGACCCCATGATTGTTGGCTTCATATAACTTTTGAATTGTCAGCTCATCAGTCAAACTATTCATTTTAAGAATCATATAGGCCTTCCCTCCAGAGCGGGCAATTTCAATTTCCCGGTCAATCATTTGGTAAAACCGATCCCGGGTCTCCAGGGGGGAGGTAATCAATGCCTTATAGCCTTGGTAAAACTCCTGCTTTCCCAAGCCCACAAACATCCTTTTCAAATCCTTGGTGATCACCTTATTGACCGTAAAAAGACTATGATCCGCATAAATAGTGGCTGTCTTTTCATTGAAATTGCCGGTAGCCAGATTGGCATAGGACACCAATTTTCCCTTTTCCCGCCGGGTCACCAGACAAATTTTTGCATGTACCTTATATTCCAGAACCCCAATGTCCACATTGACACCTCCTTCGACCAGCTTGTTTCTCCAATAAATATTCGCCTCCTCATCAAACCGGGCTTTGAGTTCTATCAAACAATTCACCTCTTTTCCGTTTCGGGCCGCATTGATCAGGGCGTTGATCACCGAAGAATTTTCGGCCAGACGATACAGGCAAATATAGATTTGACGTACTTTGGGATCAATAGCAGCCTCCCGGAGAAAATGAACGATATAATCAAAGGATTGGTAAGGAAGGCTGATCAGATAGTCCCTTTCTGCCATTTGGCTGAAAATACTGTTTCCAAGATTCAGGTTCTTGAGCCTCAGTGGTGGCAGGGCTGGATATTCGAGGTGCGGAGCCCCAACATTTGGAAATGAAATAAAATCCTTAAACTGCTGATAACGGCCACCAGGAATCAATGCTTCCGGGCTAAGTCCTGTCCGGCTGACAAGATAACCCAACATTTCCTTTGGCAACTCACTGTCATACAATAGGCGCATCGGCCGTCCCTTCCCCCTGCGCAGCAAACCTTCGGCCAATGCCTCCACAAACTTTTCGCTTACATTTTCCTCAATATCCAGTTCGGCATCGCGGGTAAGCTGTATGCTATAAGCTTCGACGTGGTCAAATTTGAAAATAAAGAACAGATCTTCCAGGCAGTACCGGATAATATCCTCAAGCAGAATGATAAACTTCAATCCCTTCTGCTCCGGCAGTTCCAAAAAACGGGAAATAGAGCGGGTTGGCACCTCCAGCAAGGCATATCGGGTTTTTTTCTTAAAAATCAGGCGGATAAAAAGATAAATCCGCCGATCGTTCAATTCGGGAAAAGGCTTGTCCGTATCCCCTTCACTAAGCATAATCGGGACCAGACTTGGCAATATATGTTGCCTGAAATAATTTCGGACGAATTCGCCACGGGCTACATTGAGCTGTTGCTCATTGATTATGAAAATTTTTTCAGACTCCAGTTTGGGAATAATCTCTTGCTCATAGAGTTCATCAAATCTTTTTTCGAGCCTTACTACAATGGCTTTAATCTCGTTGAGAATACTTTTTGGATTGTATCCCAACATGGATTTTGATTTCTGGTTGATGTCGGCAAGGCGGTTGAGGGTAGCGACCCGAACCCGGTAAAACTCATCCAGATTAGAAGAAAAAATAGCAAGAAATCGAAGCCGCTCGATCAGGGGGACCGAAGCATCCGCAGCCTCCTGAAGAACCCGTTCATTGAAATACAGCCAACTGATTTCCCGATTGATGATCGGGTAATTTTTCTTATCCATTGTCAACGTCCCTGCCTACCCCTGAATAATAAGACAATATTAACAATGTCAGATAACTACAGCGTTATGTCACTGTTAAATCAATGTGCACTTTCATCTTCTTGGCCACCGGAAAGGGCAAAAATTTCTTTAACCGCAGCAATTTTATCGGAACCGAATTTTCTTAAATCCGGATCTGTATTACGACTGACACGCTTAAATTGATTGAGCAGCTCCTTGTGTTCTTTCTGAACATGCAAAACGTACGCCTCAGCATCAAATGGAACGGCCACACTGTCTTGCTCAGCGGTTACTTCGGGAGCGGTAAACACCAATGCACCCGGATCGGGCACAATCACCTGCTTTGTAATAGCCAATTGCTCCAATTCAGGCAGCATATCGGTATAGGCAGCTACGATCTGATCAGCAATAGCTTTTGCATCGCCCGAAACTCCCTGACTAAGGGCATAATTCGCATGGGAAAGTTCATAGGCAGCTTTTTCATATGTCGTTTTGAAGAATGTAAAACCTTCTGAATCCACATGCGTGGCATTGCTATAAAGCTGCTCTTTGGTGATTTTATCCGGATTCGAATAGCCACAAGAAGCTACTGCGAAGCCAACGGCAAACGCCCCTATCAAAAATAATCTGGTGCTTTTCATTATTCCTTGTTTTTGAGCAACAAACTTAGATAAATTTCCTTTTATATGCAATTTAATCTGACTAAGTGTATATTTGTCTAAATCCGCTTTACGCATCAATTTCGAGGGAGTGGCAAACTATGGGCAAAACCAGGGAAATCCAAAGTTTCTTTTACGGTCAATACTTTGCTGATGGTGTCAGAATATCATTAGGCACGCTGATCCCTGCATTTCTGTTCACCTATTTTGGCAACATCCAGGTTGGAATTACTGTGTCCCTTGGAGCTTTGATGGTAGGACTCGCTGACACCCCAGGACCTGCGAGCCACCGCAGGAACGGAATGTTTATCTGCCTGACACTTGTGATTTTGACCGCCCTGATTGTCAATCTCATCAACAGTATTCCGTTTTTGTTATTGGCCGGAATTATTATAATCAGTTTTTCCTATTCCATGTTTGCGGTCTATGGCGCTCGGGCAGCAACTATCGGAGCCATGGGAATGCTGGCCATGATTTTGAATACAGATACACTCGAAGGCAGTCTGTTAACCATCCTTGAACATACTCTTTACATCCTGATAGGTGGTGCTTGGTATTTAATAATGAGCGTTTCGGTCACCCAGGTGAGACCCTTTCGTCTCGCACAACAGGAATTGAGTGAGTCTATCCATAATGTAGCAGCCTATATCCGTACCAAATCAAGGTTTTATGACCCTTCCTCATCCAATCAAGAAAATTTTACTGCGCTGATTGAGCAACAGATTCTGGTAAATGAACATCAGGAAAATGTGCGCGAAATCCTGTTCAGGAGCAAACGCATTATTAGGGATACTACCCGTATGGGTAGATTGCTGATCCTGATATTCACCGATATTATCGATCTTTTTGAACAGAGCATGGCCACACACTATGATTATGACACCATTTGTGAAAAGTTTGCCCATACCGGAGTAATGAAAGATATTGAAATCACCATTATCCGGATTGCCAACGAACTCGATAATTTGGCTTATGAAATCAATGCCAACCGCACTCCCAAACCCCTATACAACCTCAAGGAGGACTTGGAACGAGTCAAGCAAACCATTGATGAAATAGAAAAAAACGAGGGGCTCAATACCCTACCCCTCAAAAAAATACTCATTAATGCCCGTAATCTGAACCATAGGATTGATCATATTTACAGCTATTTTACATTGGAAACCGCAAAAAGCTTCCGCGGAGAAGAGGTAGATTACAGCAAATTTATCAACCAGCAAACCTTTGATAGAAAAATACTGCGCGAAAACCTGACATTACAGTCCAGTACGTTCCGGCATGCATTGCGAATGGCCATCGTAATGGGGCTGGGGTACCTGATCTCCCTTTACTTCAATGTGGGCACGCATAGCTATTGGATTTTACTGACCATTATGGTGATCCTAAAGCCGGGATTTGGATTGACCAAACAACGAAATTTTCAGCGGCTCACGGGCACCATTATCGGAGGAATCGGAGGTGCAATCATTGTGATGCTGATCCATGATCAATTTGTGCTGTTCACCCTTCTCCTTTTGATGATGATGGCCACTTATAGCCTTATCCGCATTAATTATATTGTGAGCGTTATGTTCATGACCCCTTATGTACTTATTTTGTTTAGTTTTTTTGAGGAAAACACATTGATGATCGTTCAGGAACGCATTTTTGACACCATGATCGGATCGGGATTGGCCTTTTTTTCCAGTTATATCCTATTTCCAAACTGGGAAAGCAGCCATCTCAACAGCCCAATGCGCAAATTGCTCATAGCCAACTATCGCTATATTGGAATGGCGCTACAAATAATTGCCGGAGATCCTCCAAGCGTTACCGCCTTCAAATTGGCCAGAAAAGAAGTTTACGTTGCTACCGCAAATATGGGCTCGGCATTTCAACGATTGATTACTGAACCAAAAGCCAAGCAAAAAGACGCAAAAAAATTAAATAAATTTGTGGTCTTGAACCATATTTTTTCCTCATTTGCAGTGACGGTGCTCAATCAGGTCCGGCAGGCGGACAACAGTGCGCTCACAAAGGAACAGGTCAAGTTGATCCGAAAAACCCTTTATCTGCTCGCACAAAGCATCAAGTCCATTACTTCCGAAGAGGATATGGATAATAACGTGGAGGTTTTTACCGAAATCGAAGTCAGTATTCCGGAAGATTTGGACCACAACAATATGGATTCGGAAGAGCAGAAACTGATCACTGAACAACTTCAGTTTATCCAACGCATTGCCAGTGACCTCAATAAGATGACGAGTATCCCCACTAAGGTGACAAGCCCTTGACCAGAATACCTACCATTTTCTTTTGTAAGCTGAGAATAGTTTCAAACTCATCTTTGGATGGGAAAATCAGCCCTCCTGAGTTTTTTAGAATACTAAAGCGCATCCCTTCAATGGAATAAAGCAAGATATTGGCCACCTCATTCACATCCATGCCATAAAACTGCCCCGAATCCACGCCTTTTTGGAGGATATCCGCAAACAGTTTGATCTGAATCTCCCTCGCCTTTGTAAAGATCGGTATGATTTCCTTTGGCGTTTGCTGCGGGACACCCATCGAGTATTCCAGCAAATTGTAATAGTTTTTCACAAAATCCATTCTCCTGTCAAGGACAAAAAGTAACGCTTCCAGGCAATCATTTATTGCATGCAATGCAGGTTGGGCTTTGTCAAAAGATTGCTCCATCACATATTCAAGTGCGGAGGCACAAAGATGATTTTTGTCTGGAAAATAATAGTAGAGCAGGGCCTTGGACATGGAAAGGTCGGCTGCTATATCGGACATGGTCGTCTTGGCAATTCCGAAATGACCGAACCTTCGTACAGCGGCCTCTATAATCAATAAGCGCTTTTCTTTCTGAGCCATGATATACCTTAAAAAATTTGGGCCAATAATTAAAAATACAAAATTTTCAGGATATTTCCAAATATCTTTCAACTTGCGGAATAATTGAATAATTTGCAGCAGAAATGGAATTAATAGTGACAAAAAATCAGGAACTGGAGCGATTCAATACTTTCGGTGTCAAGGCCCGAAGTGCCTATTTTGTCGAAATCCGCACCGAAGAGGACCTGATCGAGCTATTTGAGCAAGGGTCTCTGCCTGATCAAAAGTTGATTTTGGGAGGGGGCAGCAACATTTTATTTGTCAGGGATTTTGAAGGATTGGTGATCCGAATCAATATTCCAGGAATCACGCACGAAATCAGGGGAACTGAAGTAATGGTAAGTGCTGGAGGGGGAGTCGTGTGGAATGACCTGGTCTGGTATTGTGTTGAGCATGGGTTTGCAGGCATTGAGAATTTGGCCCTGATACCGGGGACAGTTGGAGCAGCTCCCGTTCAGAACATCGGGGCCTATGGGGTTGAATTGATGGATGTATTCCAACATTGCCGCGCATACGACACCTTGAAAAAGGAAATGGTCGTGCTGAACCATAAGGATTGTGTCTTTACCTATAGGGACAGTATCTTTAAGAATAAGGCAAAAGGAAGGTATATCATTACCTCGATTACACTAAAGCTTTCAACCGAATTTACTCCTGTCACCGGATATGGGGCTATTGGAGAGGAGTTAGCAATAAGAGGAATTTCTTCCCCTGAAATAAGGGACATGGCCGAAGTGGTGTCGGCTATTCGGGTAAGTAAACTACCCGACCCCTCCACAATTGGAAATGCGGGCAGTTTTTTCAAGAACCCAGTGATATCAACCTCTCAATTCTTACCCTTGAAATCGAAGTTTCCAAACATCGTCCACTATACAGCCGGGGAGGGTTGGGTCAAAATAGCCGCAGGTTGGCTGATCGAACAATGTGGTTGGAAAGGAAAAAGGGTGGGTAATTGTGGTACCTGGAAGAATCAGGCCCTGGTGTTGGTAAATCATAGTGACGCCTCAGGATCAGATATTTACAATCTATCTGAGCATATCATAAAGGATGTGAAACAAAAATTTGGCATTATATTGGAGCGAGAAGTAAATGTAGTTTGAAACAAGTTGCATTACGTTGGGAGCGGTGGAGTACCATTGTTCTCTTTAAAGCCCAATGATTATGACAAAATATGATTTCAATACCCTTCTTGTCCAGCATCAGGATTCACTTCGTCAGCATGCCCTCTTATTTACAAAAAACCTGGAGGATGCCAATGACTTGGTTCAGGAAACCCTTCTGAAAGCGATTCTCTACTATCGGCGTTTTAGGGAAGGTACAAACCTGAAAGGTTGGCTCTACACTATTATGAAAAACATTTTTATCAATCAATACCGACGAACCCGCAAATCAAGAGGGTTTATGGTGCAAAGTGACGACACTATCAATTGTAGGCAATTGGTATTCAGCTCCTGCCGGAATGATGGGGAGAACCTGTTCATCATGGAGGATATAAGTGAGGCTCTATCTGAGCTTTCGGGCGACTATCGCAAGCCTTTTAATATGTTTTACAGGGGATTTAAATACCATGAAATTGCTGATTCACTCCAAATCCCCATTGGAACCGTCAAAACCCGAATTCATTTGGCAAGAAAACAGATGAAGGATACGCTTTCGGTTTACAAACCTGCGTGAGGGATCATGAGTGAGGGATCAATAGTCCATCTCAAACTGGCTCAGGGCTACAAACTGCCTGATCCTTCCCTTGATATCCGAAGCCGTCAACTGCTGTAACCGTTCGGTCCCAAATTTCTCTACGCAGAAAGAAGCCATGGCAGAGGCTACGATCAAAGCATTTTTCATATTGTTAAAGTTGATTGTGCCCACCTTGGCCAGGTAACCGATGAATCCTCCGGCAAAGGTATCGCCGGCTCCCGTTGGGTCGAAAACTTCTGCCAAAGGTAAGGCCGGGGCCGCAAACACTTGTCCTTCACCAAACAATAGGGCACCATGCTCTCCTTTTTTGATAATCAGATATTTCGGTCCCATTTTGAGGATTTTTCCAGCAGCTTTCACAAGTGAGTATTCTCCCGAAAGCTGCCTGGCTTCTTCATCATTGATAGTCAGTACATCCACACGCTTCAACACATCGATCAAATCCGGAAGTGCTACATCCATCCAGAAGTTCATGGTGTCCAAGACCACAAGTTTTGGTTTTCGCTCCAGCCTGTCGAGAGTAGTGCTTTGTACGGAAGGAGTAAGGTTGCCCAGCAACACGTAGGATGCATCTTGATAATTATCAGGAACCAAAGGATCAAAAGTGGCTAAAGCATTTAACTCTGTGGCCTTAGTTTCCCGGGTATTCATGTCATTTTGGTATTTACCGGACCAAAAAAATGACTTTTCTCCTTTTTTGACTTGTATTCCGGAAACATCAATGGAGCGCTCCCGCAGAATATTCATATTCTCCTGACCAAAATCTTCTCCCACTACCGATATCAACCTGACCTTGTTATAAAGGTACGAAGCAGACAAACCGGCAAATGTCGCTGCTCCCCCCACGATTTTATCTGTCTTGCCAAAGGGCGTCTCTATTGCATCAAATGCTACGGTTCCAATAATTAATAATGCCATGTTTCTGTAAACGTCAAATTTTCGGGCAAAGTTAGACCTTTATCCTTTCAAAACCTTAAAAATATTGTAAATCATCTGAATTTATGACCAAATGCACACATTGATCTGAAAAGAAGGGTAATTTTGCTATATCACCAATACAACACAAACGGAAATGGAAACTATACTTATTACCACGGATTTTTCCCAAACTGCCTCAAATGCTGCCAAGTATGCAGCCAAATTGAGCAAATCCCTGAGCAGCAAATCCATTATTCTCTACCATTCTTATGATGATGAAAATGTGGATGCCGGACTCCTGCACGAAGGAAGCGTGTTGGCATTGGAGATTTTGGCAGAACGGATCCAGAAGTATCTGGGCAAGAGCACCAAAATTGAATTGATCGCCAACGATCTACCTCTTCTTATGGGGGTAGAAAGAATTTGCGAACAGCATAGAGTGGGTCTCGTGGTAGCTGGTTCGACAGGAAAAGGTGGTTTGGCCAAGTTTCTGGTGGGAAGCAATACCATCAATCTGGCCGAAAAGTGTCCGGCACCTCTGCTGGTCGTCCCCGATGAAGCCGAATTTGAGCCGATCAAAAAAATCGTGTTTGCCTGTGCGATGGATAAGGTGAAGCAATCTACACCTGTCGATACTATATTCTTATTTACCCGCCAATTGAACAGCAAACTACTGGTGTTGAATGTGGCCCTGGAACATAAACGCTTCAATCCTGATATTATCCCCGAACAGTATGAGATCCACAAGCTGCTCGATGAACTCAATCCATCCTACCACTATATTGAAGAGGATGAAATTGTGGAAGGAATAATGGACTTTGTGGAAGATGAGGGGGCCCAACTACTGATTTCAGTGCCAAAATCCTATGGTTTCTTCGACAGTCTTTTCAGGCGAAGTGTAACCAAAAAACTGGCTTACGAGACCGAAACCCCTCTATTGGTTTTGAGGGAGCCGGAAAATCAACACGAAAGATAATAGAAGAAATTTATAATTCCGGCTAACCTGTCCGTTATTTCAGAATCCTGAAAATAACCCGGAATACAATGATCCAGCCGATCAATAGGAGGGCATTGGAGATCATTGACAAGGTAAAAGAGTCTTGAAGGAATCGCAAAAATGTTCCTGCGAGACCAATGACTACCGCCACGATCAGTGTGGTGTAGTGACTCGTTTTATTTGCGTTGTTATCTGTTTTCCTTGCTGGTCTTTGTTCTACTGTTGTCGCCATGGTGCAAAAATATTATATTGAATCGCCGCTCCGGAACACATATCCGCAACAGACGGCCAAATGTACTAATTATTCACAATTTGAAAAAATCAATCTTTTAAATATCCTCTGAGAACGTAGTTTAGAATGCCTTCATGCTTATAATACTCGATCTCAATAGCTGAATCAAAACGGGCCCGGGAATCGAATTCCACTACCGAACCATCTTCTTTAACAGCCCGGACCTTCAACATCTTGTGTGGATACAGGTCAGCGGACAACCCCAGGATCGAAAAGGTTTCCGTGCCGTCCAGACCCAGGCTCTCAGCAGTTTGACCTGCCGGAAATTCCATGGGAACCACACCCATCCCTACCAGATTACTTCTGTGGATTCTTTCAAAACTTTCAGCAATCACTGCTTTGATTCCCAAAAGATTTGCTCCTTTGGCTGCCCAATCTCGGGAAGAACCACTTCCGTATTCCTTTCCGGCAAGTACCACTAATGGAGTGCCCGCTTCCTGATACTTCATTGC
>DATGNG010000031.1:0-2636 GCA_035306865.1 Sphingobacteriaceae bacterium | reverse complement strand
TGCCCCAGTGCTTTACCAATTGCTGAAAAAGCGATCCCCGTATTGCCACTGGTCGCTTCGATAATCACATCCGAAGGTTTGATCTGGCAGTTATTGTACGCCTGATACATAATATAAAGGGCCATCCGGTCTTTGATGCTGCCCGTCAGATTGTAATGCTCGCATTTGACATAGATGGATCCGGGCTTTCCCCGATAGGTATAATTCAATTTGAGCATGGGGGTATTCCCGACCAGGTGCCACAAGTGCTGAAATTTATTGGCCAGGTCGTCATGCAGGCAGAGGGATGCCGGAGCTTCGTTTATCGTCATCGTATTCTTATTATCATCATTGCACTCAACTGTGCATTTTATGAGGACAAAGGTGGTCAAAATCATTACAATTGACAACTAAAAAAAATATTTGAAAATTTTCTCTCTGATTATCAGCTAATTATAATATAACATGCTACTATGTATTGCATAGTATATACCAAAACATATATCTTTGCATTATGATAGTAGATAATACACAAACCCAAATGCGCAAAGGAATACTCGAATATTGTATCCTTTCTATAATTTCACGAGGTGAAATTTACGCTTCGGACATCATTGCCGAAATGAAGAGGGCAAAACTACTGGTTGTAGAAGGCACCTTATATCCACTGCTGACCCGACTGAAAAACAATGGGTTGCTCAGTTATGTATGGAAGGAATCTACTTCCGGGCCGCCCCGTAAATATTTCGAAATCACCAAAGAAGGGATGGAAGTCCTGACCAAACTGGACGCAACCTGGGAAGAGTTGGTCTATGCGGTACAAACTTCGATGGAAGGTCGCAAATAACATTAACAACAAAAAAAGAAACCAAAAAGAAAACTTAAAAGAAATAAACACATAGAAATCATGAACAAGACAATAATTATCAATATAACCGGCATCGTTTTTCACATTGAAGAAGAGGCTTATGATGTGCTGCGGTCATATATGATCGATGTAAAAAAATACTTTGGACATTCGGCGGATAGCCACGAAATTGTCGGAGACATCGAAAACCGTATTGCTGAAATGTTTAACGAGCGCATTGTTGCCGGTAAGAAGGAAGTGATCACCATGGCAGACGTGCAGGAAGTAATCGAACAAATGGGCCAGGTGAGTGATTTTGCTGACGGCGAACGCAATGATCAGGGAGATTTCGGCCAACCCTACTCAGGTTCTTATGAAAGTGTGCAGCGCAAATTGATGCGTGATCCGGACGATCGCGTATTTGGAGGGGTGTGTAGTGGTTTGGGACATTATTTTGGCATCGAAGCCCGTTGGATCAGACTATTGTTGGTATTGCTATTTATCTTCGGTGGAACCGGCTTGTTGCTTTACATCATCCTGTGGATTGTGGTTCCAGTAGCCAAAACACGTGCAGACCGTATGGCTATGCGTGGTGAAGCACCGAATATCCGCAATTTTCAGCGTAGCTTTCAGGAGGAGATGGAGGGCCTCCGCTCAAATTTTACCGACGCCGGAGGAAGCGCTAGGTCCGCACTTCATTCGGCAGGAAACTTTATCGCAAGGGCATTCGTGGTTTTGGCCAAAATCATAGGAGTGTTCTTTATTATAGGGATCTGCGCTGCCCTGGTTGTTTTATTGGTTAGCATCTTTGCCACCTTCGGAATACTGGGTTGGGAAAATGATATGGCCATGTTCCCCATGAACATAGTTCAACCGGATATTCGCAACACTCTTTTGATCAGTGCTTTGCTACTTGCAGCTATCCCACTGATCGCTTTGATAGGCGTGATCGTACGAATTCTTTTCAACCGGGTGTTGATCGGTAAATATACAGGATTTACACTGTTGGCGATCTGGCTTATTGCAGCCGGAATGAGTATTATCTATGGGGTGGAAACTGCGAATGAATTCAGGGAAGAAAGTAAGGTGGTAGAGGAAAGATCATTGGAGGCCTTGCCGGAATATACCATCAGCATCAATGATATGACCATTATCAAATTGGAGGACAGCACGTATGCAGATGATCGTATGGGTAAAATCAGAAGGACTGCGGTAAGGCGCAATTCTCCGATTTTCAATAATCAAAGAAAGGTGTATTTGAGGGTCAATAAATTAGATAGCCTGCAACAGCCCACAGTCACTTATGAATACAGTGCACGAGGTAAAACCTATGACCAGGCTGCGGAAAGAGCCGGGAACATCCAGTACCACTTGGAGCAAACAGGTGAAAGCCTGGTGTTTGACAGCCATTTTCAAATGGATCAGCAGGAATTGATGCGTGATCAAAGCCTGAGGATCCGCTTGAATCTGCCGGTAGGAACCATCTTGCATATCGGACGGGACTTTAACAGGTACCTGTGGGATGTGCCAATGAACCAATGCACAAGCAATTACCTGGCGAGGGATGGTTACAGACCCGACAAAACCAGTTGGATTATGACCCATGCGGGATTGAAGTGTATGGTGGAAAATCCTATTGAAGACTCTGTTGAATAAATTTTACAAAGGTTATGCAACTTTTCGACCATTGTTGACGTCTTAATAAGTAGAAAGCACGAAACAGAAAATATTAGCATAAAATAACTTTTACTTCTGATTATCAATTAATTAAAAAATTAAAACTTTTTTAAATGGGCCATTGTTTTGCCAA
>DATGNG010000030.1:0-8196 GCA_035306865.1 Sphingobacteriaceae bacterium | reverse complement strand
AAGCACCCCATTGTCTGCTGTTGTTGCTGAATATGATGGTCCATTCACTTTCTCCCGGGATACTCAAGATTCCATAAGTTCCCGCAGGCAAAGTGTGTCCAGCGATTTGAAGGTCGGTTTCCGTGGTCAGAGCAGAAACGGTATTGGCACCGGTGCGCCATACTTCATCCAGTGGTACCAGCCCCCCATAGATTTTACGTCCGTTCATGTTTGGACGGCTGTAGGTCAGGGTAGCCTTTGAAATACCCAATCCCTGTGTAATTGTTTGTGCGCTGCTGGCAGGTGGCATTCTGATTTGTGCCTCCGCATCATTGGCGGAAAAAATGGTGGCTACAGCAACGGCTGCAATAATCATTGACTTCTTCATGGTATTAAGATTAATGAAAGGATTCATAAATAATATAGTATAGAATATTTGTAAAATAGAGTATTTGTGTGTTACTAATTTCTTTAATTTTTGCCTGCCTTAAAGCCAGAACGGGAGTAATAATAAATGTAAAGATAACAAACGCCCATTAGGATGAGGAATACCACTTGGAAATTGAAATGATCTTTCAACGATCCAAATAATTGTGGAATGATAGCTCCTCCGGCAATACCCATCACAAGCAGAGCTGAACCTTTCTCGGTGAAGCGACCCAATCCGGAAATTGCCAAAGGCCAGATTGCAGGCCACATCAGCGCATTTGCCAATCCCAGCAGTGCTACAAAGGCGACCGAAACATAACCACTTGTGAAATATGCACCTACCGTAAATATAATCCCCAGGATGGCTGATATTTTCAAAGCCTGCTCCTGAGTCATGATTTTTGGTATGGTAATCAAGCCAATGATATAACCCACCAGCATGGCTCCAAGTGTAAAGGAAGTATAAATAGTGGTTTTACTGGCAGGAATATCGAATCCCTGTGCATATACCCCAATGGCATCGCCAGCCATTACTTCTACCCCTACATATAAGAAGATACACAAGGCTCCGAGCAAAAGATGTGGAAATTGCAGGATACTGGTTTTTTCCCTGCTGATGTTGGCATCCCCGACTGGCTGCTCATTGGCAGTGGAAGGATCAATATCCGGTAAGCCGGATCTGACAATCCAACCTGCCAGCACCACCAGAATCACCGCCATCACCATATAAGGCATATAAATCTGCGAGGCAAAACCATCCAGAATGGCATCTTTTTCAACCTGGGTGGCGGCCTGTGCTACCTGGGATTCCAGATCCAAACCTTTTGATCCGGAGAATATCAATGCTGAAATAATAATGGGGCTCAGAATGCCTGCCAATTTATTGCAGATGCCCATGATACTGATCCTTCTGGCCGCTGATTCAATAGGGCCGAGGATGGTGACGTAGGGATTGGACGCCGTCTGAAGTAAAGACAAGCCCGAACCTATTACAAACAACCCAAAGAGTGATACAGGGTAGTTCCGCTGAGTGGCGAAGGTGCCAAAAATAAAGGTGCCAATAGCCATGACAAGCAGGCCGAGCGCCATTCCCCTTTTCATTCCGGTTTTTTCCAGAATCCAGGAGGAGGGGAGGGCAAGGAAAAAATAGGCCATGTAAAATGCCGTAGTAACCATGAATGCCTTAGCATAAGTATCCAGGTTGAATGCCAGTTTTGCATAAATAATCAGCGGACCGTTGAGCCAGGTGACAAATCCAAAGATAAAAAACAAGGCTCCAATAATGATCATCGGGCCCATTGTCGAATTCGAATTCGGGGAGGTTGTGTTCATTCTGATATGGTTAGATATTATTTATCGTTCTACAATAATATGCAATGCATTTGGAATGCAGCGAAAATAATTTGAATTATATTGATTCCTGCAAAAATCAAAGTTTTGTATTCAGGCTATTGTAAATATCCAGCAGCAGTTGTTTGTTTGCCTCTGCCGTGTAATGTTGTTGATAACTATTCCTGGCCTGCTCCCTAATCTTTGTTTTGGAATTTTCGTCCATTTTATTCCATTTATCCACGCAGTTTCCGAGGTCATCTGCATTCCCGGCCTCAAACAATATTCCTTCCTTCTCATCGCCAACCATCGCTGCCATGGCTCCCAAATTGCTCGCAATTACTGCAGTACCTGTGGCAAAAGCCTCAATAATAGTCATAGGCATACCTTCGTACCATTCTGAAGGAAAAATCAGGGCATTGCAAGCTTGCATTTGTGTCCGGACTTCCTCATTTTTTAATCGACCCAGAAAATGAAGGTTGGTATTTGAAGCGCATTTTTGTGTTACGTATGCTTTCAATGGTCCGTCTCCAGCAATATAAAGTGTTTCTCCATTTTTTTCGAAAGCGTTTATAAGCGTTTTGATTCCTTTTTCCTGAGATAGCCGCCCTACAAATAGAAAGAAATTTTCCCTTTGGGATGTGGTTTGATTTTTTTCCACTTCCGTGATAAAGTTGGGTTTGACTATTAGTTTTTCTTCAGAGATATTTAAGGTGGAATGCTTGAATATTTCTTTGGAAAATGGGGTTAGAACCAGATATCGGTTCACTTTTTGCCAAGTTCCCTGCCTTCGGTGCAAATAATAGGTCAGGGCAATCCAAAACGTTTTGAGTATAGAGCCCTGATGGACACCTGCCCATATGGCTTTCCAGGGAAAAGTAGCTTGAATGCTCGAAGTGAACAGGCTATTTTGATGGAAAAGAGTTGCTGAAGGGCATACCAATCTGTAATTGTGCAAAGTCACCACGACTGGGATTTGTCGTTTGTGCAAAAACCTAATAAATAATGGCCCTAACGCATAATGAAGATTGTGAACATGGACTATGTCAGGGTTAAACTGCCTGATGGCATTTTCCAATTTTCTACATTGGGCCCGGTTGAAAGGGTAAGCCAAAAACTGAAGAAAACCGGCAAATCCCTTTTGGTTTCTGACAATATAGGTTTTAACCGTATTACTTTGGGCAAGCAAGTTGGATTCCTGTTGTACAACAAGATCTTCTCCTCCCGGATCCTGATAACGATTGTGAATAATCAGTATGCGCATGATTATCCAAATTTAGTTAATTTCGCTGAAAGCAGAAATTTTTTATTATTTATTTCGTTAAAATAAAAAAAATAATTATTATTGCATGATTA
Source organism: Sphingobacteriaceae bacterium (assembly GCA_035306865.1). Lineage (GTDB taxonomy): Bacteria > Bacteroidota > Bacteroidia > Sphingobacteriales > Sphingobacteriaceae > DASRQK01. The sequence continues at coordinate 5,103 of DATGNG010000030.1, read as the reverse complement.
ATTTTTAATTTGCATCTAATATTATGTTATAAACCATTTATTAAATCGGAGAAATTATGTACGGAAACAAAAAGTGCCTTGAATGCGGGGCAGGACTTGCGGGTCGTACCGATAAGAAATTTTGTGATCAGACTTGCAGGAGCAGTTATCACAATAGTGTTTATCGAGAAGAAACTGTCGATTTGAGAAAGATTGACAAAATTATGAGAAGAAATCGCCGGATACTTCAAACTCATGTGAGGGCTGGCAGGTCCAAAATTCATCGGGTTTTACTATTGGATTCTGGCTTTGATTTTAAGTATTTTACGCATTTTATGGAAGATAAAGGCGGTGAGCAATATCGCTTTTGTTATGAGTATGGTTATTCCTTCAGGGGAAGAGATATTATTGTGATTTTATGATATCGCGCCAAAGGAACCTGATCGCAGGATTTTAGTATCTTTGTCTCATGGCAGACAAAGCATTCCATCACTTTAACTTTAATAAGCAACTTCTAAATGCCATTGCTGACGCTGGGTATGAAGAATCAACGGCCATCCAGCGAAAAGCAATACCAGCAATTTTGGGTGGGCAGGATGTGATGGGAATTGCGCAGACAGGCACCGGGAAAACCGCTGCATTTGTATTGCCTTTGTTGAGAATGCTGGGATATGCACAAGGGGATCATGCCAGGGCGTTAATACTGGCTCCTACCAGGGAGTTGGCCATGCAAATTAACGAGCACATCGAACTGTTGAGCAAGTATTTGGACTTGAGAACGGTAGTGCTTTTTGGTGGGTTAGGCCCGACCACACAGATCGCTGCCTTAGGAAAGGGGGTGGATATTATAGTATCCACACCTGGCAGATTCTTGGACTTATATATAGATGGACATATAGTCACTAAGTCCCTGAAAGTCCTGATTATGGATGAAGCCGATAAGATGATGGATATGGGTTTTATTGGCAAGCTGCATAGAATACTGGAAGTGGTGCCCAGAAAAAGACAAAATCTTTTGTTCTCGGCAACTATGAGCGACCTGGTGCACAAAATTGCTGGTGACTTTCTCGATTTTCCAACAGTTATTGAAATCTCAGAGCAAGCCACTCCAGCAGAAACCGTGACCCAAAGGCTGTATTATGTCCCCAACCATAAGACTAAGATCAATTTGCTGAGGTACCTGTTACAGGATCCGGAAGCCTTCCAACGATGTATTGTGTTTTGTCGGACCAGGAATACCGCCGATCAGGTTTTCAGCTTTTTGGAGCGCAGTTTTGGACAGGATCAGGTGCGGGTCATCCACGCAAACAAGGGTCAGAATACGCGTATAAATGCAATGGCTGCTTTCAAGGCAGGAGAAATCCGGCTTTTGGTAGCGACCGACGTAGCAGCAAGGGGACTGGATATTAGTAATGTAAGTCATGTCATCAATTTTGATGTTCCCATAGTGATTGCTGATTATGTCCATAGAATCGGAAGGACGGGCAGAGCTATGAATACAGGTGACGCCATTACTTTTTGCAATCCGGCAGAAGCTTATTATGTGAGGGCTATTGAAAAGCTGATCCGCCAGCAGATACCCGTATTGGATATACCATCAGAAGTATTTGTCGAGGAAACCGGATATCAGGAAAGCCAGATGATAGCTCGGGAGATTGATCTTCAAAAGCGAAAGGAAAATCCTGAGTTTAGGGGGGCATTCCATGAAAAGAAACAAAAATCTGCAAACGTAAAGCGTAAAAGCACGGGTGGATATTCAGGCGCTAAGAAAAGGAGAGGGAGATGAAAAAAGTGAAAATCACACCATTGGTATTGGCCATAGCCGTCCTTTTATCCTGGTTGTTATGGCAGGTGTGGTTTGCAGAACTTTCATGGTCCCAAGGACTTTTCGTTTTGCTGCTTTTTGTGATTCTTGTGGCAGCGGATCAATATTTCAGGTTGTTGTATCGGCAAATACAGAAATTATGGCTTATTGAAGGTGTGTTTTTAGTGCTGGTCTTTGTGGTTGCATGGTTATTAAATAGGTATATATAAAATTAAACAAGTATATATAGAAATCAAATATGAAAAAAGCAGAAATCAAAATAACGGTCGAATTGGATGAAGAGAATATTCCAAATACACTGACTTGGGAGTCAACAGATGGAGATAATGGAGAAGCCTTGCCGGCGAAGGCCATGTTTTTAGCTCTTTGGGATCATCAATACCAAAATTCCCTCCGGATTGACCTGTGGACGAAGGATATGCCCCTGGATGAGATGAAGCGTTTTTTTTACGAAACTCTTCAGACCCTCGGAGACACATTTCTTCGAGCCTCAGCCCAAGATCCCACAGCAGAAGCTATCATCGGAGATTTGAGGGATTATTGTGATCATTTTGCAGAAAAAATGGAGATAACTTCTCCTCAATAAGGAAAATCAGGTATGCAATATTTTTTAGTGAAATCAGAGCCTTTCAAATATAGTTGGCAACAGTTTATTAAGGACAAAGGCACCTTTTGGGATGGGGTCAGGAATTATCAAGCCAGAAATAATCTGCAAGCCATGCAGGTGGGTGATTTGGTGTTATTTTATCATAGCAATGAGGGCAAGGAAGTAGTTGGGGTTGCCAAAGTGGTCAAGGCTGCTTATCAGGATCCAACAACTGATGATGCCCGTTGGGTAGCGGTGGATCTGGAGCCCGTGCAAGAATTGGATAGCCCGGTTACCCTGGAACAAATTAAGCTGGAACCTTTATTGCAAGATATTGCACTTGTCCGGCAGGGTCGTTTGTCCGTTATGCCACTCAAACGGGGCGAATTTGATCGTATATTGGCAATGGGAACCTCAGTTTGAGTTTAATAGTTTTATACTGAATTGATCTCAGCGGGACTTTTATCTGAAAAGGATTTTAATTTCTCCCGCATCTTCGGGTTTCATTTTGCCAGCCAGGACTAACCGAAGCTCCCTCCTCTGCAGGGCTTGGTCATACCACAATTTTTCTTCTATGGTTTCGGGAATTAATTGGGGGACCATGGCTTTAATCCCATCCTGATCTATTGCCACAAATGTATAATAGGCAATATTCGACTCGATTCGATCTCCGGAAGGTATATTTTGTGCCCAAACCGCCATTCTAACTTCTACGGATGTCTTGAAAGCCCTGGTAACTTGTGCCTCGATACTCACAATCGCACCCAATTTGATGGGGTGTTTGAAGGAAACATTATCCACTGAAGCGGTTACTACAATATTATTGCAATGCTTTTGTGCTGCGATAGCAGCCGCAATATCCATCCAGTGTAGCAGTCTGCCACCCATTAAATTGTTTAAGGTATTTGTATCGTTGGGCAACACCAATTCATTCATAATGGTGTGCGACTCATGGGCAAATTTTTGTTTCATCTTGCAAAGATGCTAAATAATCAAGAGATTTTTTGCAGTTGGCTGTCAATCAATTCCAAACCTTCCCAAAATGAAGTGGGACGGTAGCCCAGCTGGGAGTAGGCTTTTTCAAGGTGAAATCCGGTTCGACGGGGCCGTTTTGCTTTTTGGTTCAGGGTATCGGAATTGATTGGGGTGATCAGGTTTTGATCGAGGTTCCAGAATTTTGCTATCTGCTGAACAATTTCGGTGATGGCCATAAGCTCACTGCCGGAAACATGAAACACACCAGTAATTTTTCGTTTTGCAGCGGCGAGACAGGCGGCAGCCAGATCCTCTGCAAGGGTGGGCATACGCCATTGATCCTGGACCACCCGGATTTCTTGTCCTTTTTCAAGCGCACCTTTGGCCCAGAGAACAATATTGCTGCGACTCATATCATCGACGATTCCATACACCAATATGGTACGGATAATTGTCCAGGGGCAATTGGATTGCCTGATCAGGGCTTCGCTGTCCAATTTGCTCTGCCCATAGAGACTGAGAGGGTTTGGCTGGTCGTCCTCTTTATAAAGACCATCCTGGCCATCGAAGATGAAATCTGTAGAAAGGTGAATAAGATGGGTGGCCGCTGCCTCGCAAAGATCAATTAGGTTTTTTACCAACTCCACATTTAATTTTTGGCACAATATCGGATCTTCTTCACATTGATCAACATGGGTCATAGCTGCGGTATGGATGACGCAGTCGGGTTGATAATGTTGAAAAACCGCGTTCAGCTCTTCTTTATTTAAAAGATCTATATCTATATAGGTGTAACCTTGTTGTTGTGGATGCCGATTGACTCCCCTTGACAGCGCAATCAATTGGATTTCAGTACGGGATTGAGGCTTATCGCGATTACTTTTAGTTTCCTGAAGTATGCGGTTTTTCTGAAGCATGTGGTTTTCCTGAAGTATGAGATCAGTTAGTTTTTGTCCCAACAGACCATTACTTCCGGTCACCAATACTTTGATTCCTGTATTTTTCATAACGCTTTTGATAGATCGCCTGTCGGTCAGGGTCAGGGTAAAATTCCTTGTCAAAACCCTGTCCCATAGATTTCATGGCCTCGTGGATATTGGGATAAACGCCTGCAATGGTCGCTGCGAACATGGCTCCTCCAATGGCACAGGTTTGTTCTGAACGGTGAACCTTGATGGGCATTCCAATGACATCGGCCATGACCTGCATGATGAAATCGGACTTTCTGCTGATGCCACCAAGAGCAATCAGGCCTTTGATGGGAATGCCCTCGCTGATAAAACGCTCCACTATGCTTTTGGAACCAAAGGCAGTAGCCTCGACCAATGCCCGGAAAATCCTTGGGGCATCCGATCCCAGGCGCAATCCATGTATGGAGCCGGTCAACAGCAAATTTGCATCGGGAGTGCGCCGCCCATTCCACCAATCCATGGCCCATTCAAGCTCTTCAGTCAATTCGATTTGGGCGGCCTGCTGATTCAGGTCACGTAAGATCCTTTCTTCTACTATTGGGATTAGATTTTCATCAAATTCACTCAAAATATTCCGCAGAGGCCAGGCCAGCAGATTTTTGAACCAGGCATAAATATCTCCAAATGCCGATTGTCCGGCTTCCAGTCCCAGCATTCCTGGAATAACAGAGCCCTGGACCTGCCCGCAGATTCCCCGCACCAATTTTCCATCCATATCCTCATTGGGGGCAACCAGAATATCACAGGTGGAGGTGCCTATCACTTTA
>DATGNG010000029.1:0-3882 GCA_035306865.1 Sphingobacteriaceae bacterium | reverse complement strand
CAGATCCATAACGATCAATCATCCTCCTTGACCAGCATAGATGTCGGGCCTGCCGGTACTGTAATGCGCTTTATGACGGCAATTCTTGCGATCAGCAAAGGGAACTATATCCTCACCGGGAGCGATCGGATGAAGCAGCGCCCCATTGGTTTACTTGTCCAGGCACTTCAGGATCTTGGGGCAAGGATTACTTATACCGAAAAATCAGGTTACCCGCCCCTGGCTATTGAAGGAGGTTTTGAGCAGATCACCGATGAAATCCTGATCGCAGGGGACGTCAGTAGTCAATACTTGTCGGCCTTATTAATGATAGCTCCTGTATTGCCTCGCGGTCTTCGTTTGAAAATCAAAGGGCAATTGACTTCAAGACCCTATTTGAACATGACCCTTGATATGCTGGCACAAGCAGGCATTACACATGATTGGCAGGAAGACACTATTTCCATAAAACCCCAAAAATTCCAGGCGGCCGCGCTGGCCATAGAACCGGATTGGAGTGCAGCATCCTATTGGTACAGTCTCCTGGCTCTGAGCCAGTCCGGTGAATTGCTGCTGCCCGGACTTCGTACGGACAGCTTACAGGGAGATCGAGCAATAGCGGATATCATGCAGCACTTTGGGATTTCTTCCTCCTTTTCAAAGGAAGGGGTTTTGATCAAAAAAGCAGGAGGTGAAAGTACAGGAAACCCCTTACTAAGTGCAGAAAAATCCCTGCTGGACTCAGAAAAATCCCTGCCGGACACAGAAATCCCACTGCTGGATTTTACCGAATGCCCGGACTTGGCTCAAACCGTGATCGCTTGTGCGGCCGCCCTGAAAAAAGATATAAGCTGTACGGGATTGCATACCCTGCGCATCAAGGAAACAGATCGTATTGCTGCGCTCCAGCAAGAAATCGCCAAATTCGGAGTCAAACTTGTGGACCACAATCCTATTTATCATCTTCAAACCGATGGCTGGTTCCAGCCAGAGCAATTGACCATAGATACCTATGAAGATCACCGGATGGCCATGGCCTTTGCTCCCCTCGCCCATGTGTTTGACCGGATACACATCAAAAACCCTCGTGTTGTGGAAAAATCTTATCCGGATTTTTGGGTACATTTGCAGACCATGGGCTTACAAATAATTGATTTGTACAAACAATGAATATTTGGCTTAACAATAATTAATCAGATATATGGCAGGCAACTCCTTCGGTAAATTTTTCAGCATCACCACTTTCGGTGAATCGCACGGCCCGGCAATCGGGGTTATCATTGACGGCTGTCCGCCCAATATTGCTATTGACGAAAATTTTATCCAGGCCGAATTGGACAAACGCAGGCCCGGACAGTCAAAAATTACCACCCAACGTAGGGAAAGCGACAGCCTAACCATTCTTTCCGGTGTGTTTGAAGGAAAAACCACCGGCACTCCGTTAGCCATTCTAATCCCCAACGAAGATCAGCGATCAAAGGATTACAGCCATATCAAAGACAAATACAGACCTTCCCATGCCGATTATACTTATCAGATAAAGTACGGCATCCGGGATTACCGGGGTGGCGGCCGTTCATCAGCAAGGGAAACAGCTGCGCGTGTGGCCGCTGGTGCCATTGCCAAATTGTTTCTCGAACAAATCGGTGTAACTATTTTCGCACACGTATCCGGTGTCGGCAAGATCGAATCCCCCAATCTGGACACTGAAGATTTGGCCGGATTGATTCATCGGAGGGAAAACAATATCATAAGGTGTGCTGATCCGGCTACAGCGCAGGAAATGATTGATTTCATTGATAAAATCAGAAAGTCGGGAGACACAGTGGGGGGAAGAATCAGCACCATTATCAGAGGGGTGCCTGTGGGGCTGGGCGAACCGGTATTTGACAAATTACATGCGGATCTGGGCAAAGCGATGCTCAGCATCAATGCAGTACATGGATTTGAATATGGATCCGGTTTTAGCGGGTCGGAAATGCAGGGATCGGAACACAATGACATTTTTGTCAACCCGGATGGCCAAGCTGATAAATTGAGTACACTTACCAATTTTTCGGGGGGCATTCAAGGCGGGATTTCGAACGGAATGGACATTACCTTCCGCACCGCTTTCAAACCCGTAGCAACCATTATGAGTGACCAGCAGACCGTCAACCAACAGGGAGAGATCAGTTCCATTTCTGGCAAAGGGCGTCACGACCCTTGCGTGGTTCCGCGGGCGGTCATCATCGTGGAAGCCATGGCTGCCCTGGTTCTGGCAGATCACCTGCTGAGGCACCGGGTTTACCGGTAAGGCTGCTATCAATAGGCAGCACCCACATCAAGGCCCCTGTCCTGGAGGCGCCTCTGATCTCTTTGTATAAAAAAAATTTGTAATTACAATTTGTATCGGTACTTTTACATAGTAAACCAACAAATTAACTAATATGGTGTGGAGCCCGGTCTTTTTCAGGCTTCAGCCGTGGTTCATTTTAAAAGTGGAAAAACAGACAAAGAGGAGTTGCTGGTGTTTAGGGGAAACATTGAAAGGGAAAAATAAAACAAGACGACATGACCTATATTTTATATCTGATACTTGCCGTGATTAGTTTTCGTCCTTTGCAATCGGACCAACATCCTGTGCATACGATTAGAATGGATCCAGACAATGCAATGGGCGGAAACGTGGGTGATTTTTTTGAATCTGTAGAATTTATTCCTCTGGAAACAAATCCAGAAAGTCTTTTCGGGGATATTTATAAATTGCAGGTGACCGACGATTACTTGATCATCAAAGATAACGAGACAAGTTCCATCTTGCTATTTAATTCTACAGGAAAGTTCCATGCCAGAATCAAACAGATGCATAGGGATTTTACACTGGACAGGGATCGAGAAGAAATACTCGTACTGGACTCTCACAGCGTCTCCTATTATGACTTTAATGGTAAACTGCTTAGAAAAGTTGAAATAAGGAAAAATATAAGTGCATTGTTTATGTTTGGGAATGGCAGCTTTGTACTCAATAAAGACCGGCCCTTGTCCCATGCGAAATCTCCTTCCATAGATTATGATCTGTGGTATTCTAGTAATCTCAATGACTCGATTCGGACACTGTTTTCTTACAATCCACAATTTGGTATTTACGATTACAATTTACCATCATACCTATTCAATGATCAAGGAGACGGCACCTGCTTTTACACTTTTCCTTACCGCTATAATATATACGAGCTGGATGCCTCTGGAATTCGTGCAGAGTATCGTTTTGTTTTTCCCGAAAAGTATTCTTTACCGAGAGGATTCGACCAAGACTCCCTATTCTACAATAAAAGAAAAGAGTATATATTCAATCCCAAAAACAGGGAAGATCTATATCGCTTTCGGGCACTGACACCCTTTTTCCGTCATAACGAATATATACTTTTTAATACAAACGGTCGCTATTTCACTCTCAATAATGATCTGCTATATGACCTTAGAACAAAATCCGCATACTCTTTAAATCGGTTGACCGGAGATAGTATTTCATATCATTTGCCCATCCTGCACGCTGGATCTCAACAAGCAATGAAGGGCTTATATAATGGAAGCCTTTTTACTCGCATTCCTGCAGCAGCACTTGTAAAGCTGATCGATAATGTCCAAAAGCAAGGAAAAGACATTGGTAATGAACTATCCGGTTTTTTAGCTACGGCCGACTACAAAACCAATCCTGTCATCATCCGATCCAGATTTAAGTAAATTTTGTATGAACACATTCAAGGTGCTACTTTGCATGGGACTTACACTTTTTCTGGTAACTGCATCAGGACAGGAAACACAACCGGATATGGCCAGAATCAAAGGTATAGTGACAGATAGTCTACTCCAACGGGTTGTGCCTGCGGCTACGGTCTCTGTATATCTGACGGAGGACTC
>DATGNG010000028.1:0-4574 GCA_035306865.1 Sphingobacteriaceae bacterium | reverse complement strand
TATTTCCATTGGGATTCATTTATTCAATATCAGGTAGAACGGGCCTGGATGCAATTGCGTCATCAATAATTTTTTGGATCCGGACTTTTTCCTCATTTTCCAGAGGGAGTCTCGGCGCACGTACATGTTCATTACTCAGGCCTTCTGCGGCAGCAGCCAATTTGATATACTGGACTAAGCGGGGATGAATATCCAATTCCAGCAATGGCATAAACCAGCGGTAAATGGCTAAAGCCTCATCAAGGCGTCCTACCTCAGCTAACCTGTAGATTGCCACGGTCTCACGGGGAAAAGCATTGACCAGCCCGGCAACAGATCCGGATGCTCCGACAAGTTGGGTTTCGAGCGCGATTGTATCCACTCCTCCAAGGATTTTGAAGCGATCACCAAATCGGTTGATCATCCTGGTGATATTGGTCAAATCCCGGGTTGACTCTTTGGCTGCTTGAATATTTGAATAGGATTCAAGTTCCTCAAACATTTCAACCGTCACATGAATCGCATAATCTACCGGATTGTTATAAATCATAATCGGAAGGGAAGTCGATTTGGCTACTGCTGCGAAATACGCTACAACTTCACGATCAGAGGCGCGGTAGCGCATAGGGGGCAATAGCATCAACCCATCAGCACCCAGTTCCTCGGCTTTTCTGGCAAAAGCAGCCGCTTCTACCGTGGCCTGCTCGGCAATATTGAGTAAAACCGGGAAATTTTCAGGAACAAAGGATTTGGCAGACACAAGCAAATCAAATTTTTCCTTTGAAGTCAATGTGCTCGCCTCTCCCAAAGTGCCGGCAATAATCACACCGGCAACTCCTGCATCTATCTGTGCCTCAATGTTCTTTTTGAACATATCAAAATCAATGCTTCCATCTGCCTCAAACGGGGTCAACAAAGCCGGATACACTCCATGCCAAGAAATACTTTTACTCATTTTTTCAGATTTAAAAATCAACTATTAAAACTTATACATTACAAAATCAAATGTAGGAGAAAGGTATTGCATAGGTCAAACCATATTTGATCAATTGTTTGCAGATTTTAACTTTTTTGTTCCGGAAGGTTACTATAGAGTCGGGTCAAGTAAGTTTTGGGAGTAGTTCCAGTGACATGTTTAAAAACCCGGTTGAAGTTCGGGATACTGTTAAACCCGCAATTATAAGCTACAGAGGCAATACTTTCATAATCACCCCGCGTCAATTCCTTACATACCTCATGGACACGGATACTATTCAAAAAAGAAACAAAGGTAATACCCGAATGCTTTTTGAAATACCGGCAAAATGCCTGGGGGGTCAAATGAGCCACCCCGGCCACATCATCCAATGAAAGATCCCGATTAAAATGCTGCATAATATAATTGTAAATCATGCTCATACGCAAACCTTCCCCCTCCTCTATTATTTTATTCCGCACGGTACTCAAAGGAGTATGCCCTGAATTATTTTCCGACAAAATGCGGATTAAATAAAGAAAACTTAGCAACTGATCATAACTTTCTGCTGACCGCAATTTCAAAATTCGCTCTGAAACTGATTCAAAATGACTATTATCTAATTTAAAACCCCCGGAAAATTCTCTTAGAAATCTTTTCATCTGCCCCAATTCAGGCAAATCAAAAAGGGGAGCCAATTGCCCAGCCGGATCGAAAAACACCGAAATGGAATGAATGTTATCTTCCTCATCCCCATACTCAGTATCTTTAAATACGTGAGATTGATTGGGAGCAAGGTAGAAAATATCATCAGGCTGAAAAAGATGAATACTGTTCTCTACTATCAGGGTACCTGAGCCTCTTACCACCCAAATCAATTGGGCTTCTTTGTGACGATGCAGGTAAGGATAAAAATTTGGCGCAATATCTTCCTGTACTATTACTGACTTACCTGGGCAAACCGGGATCGTAAATTGTAATGCTTTCATGAAAATTACTAATGTGTAATTATACATAAATTTATTGAAAATCATTACATTGCCCACCAAAGGCCATGGAGTGCAAGATTCTATCAATAGATGGGGGTGGAACAAAGGGGGTGCTACCAGCCAAAATCCTCGACTGCCTGGAACAGGATTTAGGTAAACCGGCTCTCGAATGGTTCAACCTGTTGGCAGGAACATCTACCGGAGGTGTCATTTGCCTGGGGCTCGCCTGTGGCCTCAAAGCCGCTCAGTTGGTAGATTTATATCTCAAAGAGTCTTCTCAAATATTTCATGAACCGTTGCTCGATAGGCTAAGTGGACTGGACGAACATCTAAATGCAAATTATCAGCATAAAAATTTCCGAAAAATTCTTACCAGACATTTTGGCGAACTTACGCTGGGTGACCTTCATAGGCAGAAAGGTTTGGGCAAAAAGAAAAAAGAAGTCATGATTTGCAGTTTTGATCTCAATCCAGAAGTGGAAGCAGATCGCAACCGCAATTACCGTCCTGCCATATTCCATTCCACATTCCGAAGAGACCAAGATGAAAAATTAGTTGATATAGCTCTTAGAACTACTGCAGCACCCACTTACTTTCCGATTTATCAAAAGAAATATATAGACGGTGGGGTGGCAATGAACAATCCGGCAATGGCTGCAATTGCCTATGCTATGAATGATTCCCGGGCAACAGGAGTAGAAAAAGGCCAGTATCTGGCTAATGGTTACAAAGGTCTGAAAGTGAAGCGTGAAAAAATCAAAGTCTTATCGCTGGGAACAGGTAGCAGCAATCTCAATCGAATAGAGCCTGAGGAGATTAAGCAGGGAAATTGGGGCAATATTCAGTGGATCAAACACCTTCCACAATTGATGACTGAAAGCAATATCCAGAGTACTATATATTATGCCCGTCACGTATTGCCCGACCAACATTTTTTGCGGATTGACCCTTCATTCGACAATTTGCATGTGAGTAATCCTGCGCTTGCCGACCGACCCATTCCTTTGGATACCACTGATCCTGTTGCTTTGGATGCTATGGTAAACATGGCGGAAAAAATTTATGAATTAAATCGGGAAAATATCCTGAAATTCCTCGGAATCTGACCGGATTTGATTAAATTTGAATAATACAATATAGTCGAACTTCGAAATACAATCACCATGGAATACAGAAGAATGGGGCGTACCGGCCTTCAATTAAGTGCTTTGTCCTTTGGGTCTTGGGTGACCTTTTCCAATCAATTGGATGTGGCCCTAAGTGATCGTTTGATGGGCATTGCTTATGATGCAGGCATCAATTTCTTTGATAATGCGGAAGTTTACTCGGCTGGCGAATCGGAAAGGATAATGGGTCAGGTGCTAAAAAATAAAAATTGGGAACGATCCTCTTATGTGCTGTCAAGCAAGGTCTATTTTGGATGGAAGGGTAAAGCGAAAAAGCCCAATCAATTTGGCCTGGGACGGAAGCATATTATGGAAGCTTGTGATGAAGCGTTACAGCGAATGCAGGTAGAGTATCTGGATTTATATTATTGCCATCGCCCGGATAAAAGCACACCTATTGAGGAAGTCGTCCGAACTATGAATACGCTGATAGCCCAGGGCAAAATATTTTATTGGGGTACCAGTGAATGGAGTGCAGCGGAAATTATGGAGGGCCATGCTGCTGCACAAAAATTAGGCTTGGAGGGACCCAGTGTGGAACAACCTGAATACAATTTGTTCAACCGCCAAAAAATGGAAGCTGATTTCCTGACTATTTTCACAAATATTGGAATGGGTACCACGACCTGGAGTCCGTTGGCGTCGGGCATACTTACGGGGAAATACAATAACGGCATTCCTGAAGGCTCCCGGCTGACCCTGGAAGGTTATGGTTGGTTGCGCGACAAATCCTATACCGAGGAAAAAATCGGAAAAGTGAAAGCCCTACAGGTGGTGGCAGATAAATTGGGGTTATCGCTGGCCACTTTATCCATTGCCTGGTGTCTGAGCAATCCCAATGTCACTTCAGCCATTCTTGGCGCCACCAAAGAGAGTCAACTCATTGCAAATCTAAGTGCATTGGAGGCTGTACCTCTATTGACTGCTGAGATTTTGGAAGAAATCGACCAAATCATGGGAACCAAACCCCTTCTTCCTGAACACTAAAGAGGGGTGGAATAAAGAGGAGTGGAATCCCTAAAATTGATGTATGGAATCCCAAAAATTGATGTACAGCATTCCAAAAATTAAAAATCCCATACATTAATTAATGTACAGGATCTTGCAGTAAATTTACTTTTGATAAGATTTTACCTATTGGAAAGCACCAATAAGCCTCAAACTTATTTGATTCTTTTCGATTTGATACGTGCTGCCTTACCAGTCAACCCTCTCAAATAGAACAACTTCGCACGACGAACTTTACCGTGGTTGTTTATCTCAATTTTTTCAATGTTTGGAGAATTCACAGGGAAAATACGCTCGACTCCCACACCATTTGAAATCTTGCGGACAGTAAACGTTTTGTTTATACCTTCACTATTGATCTGGAGGACAACACCCTGATAAACCTGGACACGCTCCTTATTTCCTTCGCGGATCTTATAATGCACACTGATGGTATCTCCTGCGTTAAACTCAGGAAGGCTATTTTTTACAACCGCT
>DATGNG010000027.1:0-23770 GCA_035306865.1 Sphingobacteriaceae bacterium | reverse complement strand
GCGGTGGATGGGGTATGTTGGGGTGCAGGGGCAATATGGGGCATATTTTTTATTATAATTATCTTTGTTCTGAATTCAATACGAATCTAATGAATTTTATGGAATATAAACGGTTTTTATTTTTGGCGGTTGTCATGCTTGTCCCCGGATTTGTTTTCTCGGCAGAGAAGGATAGGCCTGGCAGCCAATCGGCAAGGTATGGGGAGGAACTACTATATGTGGCAGAGGTTTGGACACCGGCCGGGGGATTCACCTCAGGGATTGAAGGGCCGGCAGTAGATAGCAAGGGATTTCTTTACGCCGTCAATTTTGAAGAGCAGGGTACCATTGGACAAGTGGATGCGAATGGCAAAGCAAGCGTTTTCATTCGTTTACCTGAAGGCAGTGTTGGCAATGGAATCCGTTTCAATAGGGCAGGGGATATGCTGATCGCTGACTATACGGCCCACAATATCCTGAAGGTGGATATGGCTACGGGGGAAATCAGCGTCTATGCACATGGGTCGGCGATGAGCCAGCCCAATGATATTGCCATTGACAGCTGGGATAGACTTTATGCCAGTGATCCCAATTGGCGGGCCGGCACCGGACGGATATGGAGGATTGATACGGATGGAAGGGTGACGTTGTTGGACAGTATGGGCACGGCCAATGGGATAGAGGTGTCGCCGGACGATCAGCACTTGTATGTCAATGATGCGGCATTGGGCAATGTATGGGTGTATGACTTGGATCAACAGGGTGACGTTTCAGGCAAACGGCTTCTGATCCGTTTTGAGGATGGTTTTGGAATGGATGGTATGCGCTGTGATGTGGACGGGAATTTGTACATTACCAGGCATGGAAAAGGGGAGGTTGTTCAGATTTCTCCTGCAGGGGAGGTGCTCCGGCAGATCAAACTGACTGGTCAGAAACCCTCCAATCTTACTTTTGGCGGAAAGGATGGGCGGACGGTGTATGTGACCATAGCGGATCAGGGCAATATCGAATCGTTCCGGGTGGAAAGGCCGGGAGCCAGATTGCACATACCCGATCAGCAGAACGATCAGCGAACCCGGTTGCTCATTGAGACCAGGTTTGGGGAGTTTGAAGTAATGTTATATGATTTCACCCCGCAGCACCGGAAACTAATGTTGGAAGCGGTAGCTGATGGTGAGTATAGAAATGCCTTATTCAATCGGATAATTGAAAATTTCGTTGTTCAGGGAGGGGAGCATGATGTGGATATTGAGCGGAGAGAAGCGGCTGACCCATTGGGGTATAAGCCGAGGTTGGCTGCGGAATTTGATCCGCGTGCATTTCATAAAATGGGTGCTTTGGGAGCCGGCAGGGACGACAATCCGGAGAAAGCTTCCTTTTTGAACCAGATTTATTTTGTTGTGGGGCGAAAGGTGACGGAGGAAGATTTAGCCGCTCTGGAAGCAAGGAAAAATATACATTTCACCTCCCAACAACGGGAGGAATACCTGAAGAACGGAGGATTGCCCCGCCTGGATCAGGACTACACCATTTTTGGAGAGGTAGTCAGGGGAATGGATGTGCTGATGGAAATCAGCCGGGTCCGCACCGACGAAAAGGATTATCCACTGGAGAAGGTGGTGTTTAATATTAAGGTATTGGATAACGGACGAAAATTGCCTTAATGGCCCAAAAAATTCAGCAGATAACCTGCAAGTAATTCCGGGTACTGGTACATCAATCCATGGCCTCCATCATTGATCAGCAGGAGGGAAGAATTTATCAGAGAATCCGCCAGTATTACTGAGTTTTGATAAGGTACGACCGCATCTGCATCCCCGGTGATTACCAACACGGGCATTTGCAGGGTATGTAGCCGTCCGGCAGTACCTCCACCGGGCGATAGCCATTTGGATACGGCCAGATCCTGCAAGGTAATGGTATATCCATTCAGCGGGGATTTGGCGTGTTGAAATAATCTGCCCGGATCCTGCTGGGAAGCCAGCCACCCGGCAGGGAACATCAGCCCGATCATCTGAGCGGGTGTGGACAAAGTATCTGACAGAATATCGATGACTTCCTGTGCGGGATCCAAGGTGCTGGTACCCCCGAAGTCGGTTGCATGCAGGATCAATTTGTGGATCCTTTCGGGATAATGGACAGCATAGGTTTGGGCAACATAACCGCCCATGGACCACCCCATCACATGCACCTTTTCCAGTCCAAGGTGTTCTCTTAACAGCTCCAAGTCATCGGCCAGTGTCCGGATGCTAAATGCCGTGTCCGTATTGCTGCTATAACCCATTCCTCTGTAATCAAAGGTGATAAGCCGATAGTGTTTTTTGAGCAGATCGATCAGCCTGGGATCCCAGAGATCCATATTGGCACTATAACCTATGCACATGATCAGGGGTTCGCCTTTTCCACTTGACTGATAAGCCATTCGGCCTTCTGGAATATCAAGATATTGAATGGGACTGGACTCTGGCTTAGTGCAGTTACTGAGTGTTAGCAGCAAAAATCCAATGACCGGAAGCTTCAGATTTAATCTTTCAGTTATTTTGAATAGCCTTTTCATAATAGGATTGATTTTGAATACCATCCCGGTGCTTGTATGAAAGATATAGCAAAACAAAGCTGATGACGGGCAGCAAAATATCCGACCACAACATGATCCCTGCATTGCCGGGTGCAAAATTCTGATGCTCAATGATTTCATAAATGTGGCCTCCTGCAGCCCCCAATAGGAATACCGAAGTGCTGATCACCAAAGCCAACCTCAACCCAAAATCATTGCGGATAGCCAGCAGACCCACAAGGCCAAATCCCAGGCTGGCATAACCGACTTCCAATTGGAAGGGACTGTCTTCCCAGCCAATAAATCCGGCGGCCATCTCATGAAATGCGGTATGCATAATACCATTGTAAATCCAACAAATTCCATGGAGCCAGAAGCAATAATATTTGAAAATGGCTTCAATGACAAAGGATTTGGTGAGGTTTTGCCGATTTTTGTAGATCAGAACGAAAGAAAAAATCAGTCCGATCACAAAGAAGGTGAGCGTAAAATTGCTCAAAATAAATTGCAGAAAATTTTCCATAACGAGAGTGTTTAGGTTTATACTCGCTTTCTGCAATAAAGATAAACAGAAAATTTAATTTCAGACAAGTTTATCTGAAATTAAATTCTTACCACCCGATGCCGTAATCTTCGCCGTTGTTGCTGCTACCGCCCCAGAGTGTGCCGTGGATATGGTCAAAAAGTATCGCATTGATCGGTCCGCTGGTTCGGTCGCCCCTGCGTATGATATAACCCATGGCCCGCAATTGATCCAATATTTCCTGATTGGTACCTCTATCCAACAATAAACTGCCTGCACGAGGTTTTCTGTCATCAACTTGGGTGCCTCCAAGGGACAACCAGAGTTGATTGCTATTGATATTGGCTGCTTCGCTGGCTTGTTGGGGTGTCATTCCAAACTCGACGATATTGAGGAAAAATTGTAACAGGTTCTGGTCCTGGGTATCTCCGCCCTGTACTGCAAAGGAAAGAAAAGGTTTGCCGTCTTTCAGGGCCATGGCTGGAGTCAAAGTTACCCTCGGCCTTTTGCCCGGCTCTACTATATTAAAAGGATTGATCAGTGAATCCAATACAAAACTTTGTAGCCGCTGGCTCATGCCTACCCCGGTGTTACCGGCAATGGTAGCCGGAAGCCAGCCTCCACTTGGAGTAATGGAAACCATCCAGCCATCAGCATCTGCTGCTTCCACCGTAGTAGTGCCCCGCCACAAACGATCCATATATTCTTCATCTATAGCCGGATCAATGTATTCATCGTTTCCTTCCCCGCTTTCCATTTGGCCTCCTGTTGGATTTGCATCATGTTGGGGGACGAAATCCGTACCCAATTCGGATGAAGGAGAAAACTTCCGTTGTCTTTCCTCCAATAGGGCAAGATAGGGATTGCTCCGGCCCTCATAGGGATAAGGGTCACCGGGTGCAGCATGGGGGTTATTGCGTTGCGGATCGATTTGTGCCGCACGTTCTTTACCATATTCCGCACTAAGCAAACCTCGAATGGGAGTAGAAGGCTGAAAGTACGGATCACCATAATAAAAGTCCCTGTCTGCAAAAGCCAGATTCATGGCTTGGTAAATCGTATGGATATAAGGAGCAGAATTATAACCCATTTCTTTCAAATCAAAATTTTTCAGGATCTGCAAACTTTGAAGCATGCTGGGCCCCTGTGTCCATTCCTGCAGTTTATACACCTCTACTCCTTTGTATTCAATCTTTAATGGCTCTTCCTCAATAGGATACCAATTTGCCATATCGTCCAATGTGATCAATCCGCCCTGCTCCTGGCTGCCTCTCACAAACTCTTCTGCAATATCCCCCCTGTAAAAACGATCCGAAGCGGCAAGAATAGCATCTTCTCTGCTCATTCCTTCTTCAAGGGCCTGGCGTTCAGCTTCTATCATTTTGGTGAGTGTCCGCAATAAGTCTTCCTGTACAAATATTTCACCCGGATGGGGGGCTTCTCTTTCTTCACCTTCATGGACCAGAAATACCTTTTTACTGTAGGGCCATTCTTTGATTCTTTCCTTTCCTCTTTCAATACTGTTAGCTGTCTGCGCATCTATGGGGTAACCAGCAGCCATCTCCATTGCAGGAGCGAAAACTTCAGCCAGGCTTTTGGTTCCATATTGTGCCAACATATAGCATAAACCTCCAGGTGTACCCGGTGTAACTGCTGCAAGAGGACCATATTCTGGTGGAAAATCATAACCTTTCGACTTGAAAAATTCGGGGGTCGCGCCGGTAGGCGCCACTCCCAATGCATTGATTGCAATCACCTTTTTGAGGTGGGGATGGTAAATCAATGCCTGGGTTTCACCACCCCAGGACAGTACATCCCACATGGTACAAGTGGCTGCCAGCATTGCACATGCGGCATCCACAGCATTACCACCCTGCTGGAACAATTGTGCGCCTGCAGTAGCTGCCAGAGGTTTCCCGGTAATAGCCATCCAGTGCTTGCCATGTAGTGGAGGCTTCTGGGTTCTTTGTCCAAAGGCTGAGAAACCAACCAGTAGGAGGGACAATAGGATGAGGCTCGAATTTCTAAGGATGTAAGGAGCAGATTTTTTCATGGATCACCAATTTTTTTAATGGTTCAAGGTGACTAAATTATAAAAAATAAGCCCCAAAAACAACAATGGTTTTTCAGGGTGTTATTGTTGTCGTTATTTGGATAGTTTGGAAGTTTTTCGTATCTTATCAAAATACGGTCACCATAATGAGTAAAACAATCATAGTATCCAACAGATTACCGGTGCGGTGCACCCTGGAAGAAGGACAATTAACTATACAACCCAGTGAAGGAGGGCTGGCCACCGGACTTTCGGCCATCCACCAGGATGAGAATAATTTGTGGATAGGTTGGCCAGGATTGTCCGTGACAGAAAAGGGAATGCAGGAACATATCCGAAACCAATTGGAACCAGCAGGGTTGTCCCCGGTTTTTTTGAGTGGGGCTGAGATCAAGGGGTTTTATGAAGGTTTCTCCAATGAAATTTTATGGCCGATCTTTCACTATATTTCCACTTATTCAAATTTTGAAACAGAGTATTGGAAGTATTATGTCCAGGTAAACGAATTGTTCAAAGAACAAGTGTTGGCACATGCCAAGCCTGGAGACACCATTTGGATCCATGACTACCAATTGCTGCTGTTGCCCCAATTGCTGAGGGAAGAGTTGCCGGATATTACCATTGGGTTTTTCCAACATATTCCTTTTCCCTCCCAGGAACTATTTCGGCTGATTCCCTGGCGGAATGAATTACTGACCGGTATGTTGGGAGCCGATCTGCTGGGCTTCCAGACTTATGATGATGTCAGGCACTTTATGAGTGCAGCAAGTCGCATCCTGGGGGTTTCGCATCGGACGGGCCGACTGGAATTTGAAGGCCGGACGGTAGCAGTGGACTCGTTCCCTATTAGTGTGGATTATGATCATTTTGAAGAGATGGCAAAGGATCCGGAGGTGGAAAAATCCAGGGAGGAAATTCGCAGTTCGTTTCCTGGTCAGAAAATCCTGTTGTCCATTGATAGATTGGATTATAGTAAGGGGATTCTTCCGAGGCTTAGAGCATTTGAAACACTTTTGTCCCGATCCGATGATTTCATTAAGAAAGTGGTGCTGTATATGGTCGTGGTGCCTTCGCGCGATCAGGTACCCCAATATGAGGCATTAAAAAAGCAAGTTGACCAGGAGGTTGGCCGAATCAATGCATTGTACGGCACTTTTGACTGGCAACCTATTGTCTATTTTTATCAAAGCTTCCCTATAAAGCAACTTTCCGCTATGTATGGGGTGGCCGATGTATGTCTGGTTACATCTATGAGGGATGGGATGAATCTGGTCTGTAAGGAGTACATTGCCAGCAGGGTAGATGACACCGGTGTATTGGTTCTGAGTGAATTGGCAGGTGCCTCCCACGAATTGGTAGATGCCTTGATCATCAATCCGGCTGATACTCTTCAGGTGGCCAATGCTATAGAAACTGCTATTAAAATGCCCTTACCGGAAATGCAGGAAAGAATTTTCGCCCTCAAAGAAGTGGTTCAAAGATTTGATGTGCATTATTGGGCGAATTCATTTGTTGCGAAATTGAATGAGATCAAAATTGAACAGGAAAATCGCAAAACCTGGCGAGTGAAAAACCGGGTTGAGGAACAAATCCGAAAACGGTATAGACAGTCGAAAAAACGCCTTCTTATTTTGGATTATGATGGCACCCTGGTCGGATTCCATCCTATCCCTGAGAAAGCTTGCCCTGATAAAAATCTATATGAATTGCTGGAAAGTTTGATAAAGGATTCCAGGAATGAATTGGTCATTATCAGTGGTAGAAAGCGAGAGCAGTTGGACAAATGGTTTGGAAAAATGAATGCGACTCTTGTTGCAGAGCATGGGGTTTGGCGCAAAGATCCTGGTAAGGAGTGGGATGTACGGCCCGGCCTTTCTGAGCATTGGCAAGATCAAATTTTTGAATTGATGTTGGCATTTGCACAACGTACTCCGGGTGCCCGGGTAGAGCGCAAAGATTTTTCCATTGCCTGGCATTACCGTAAGGTCCAAAAGGATTTGGGCATGATAAGAAGTGACGAACTGCTCGAAAGTTTGAAAGATTATGCCGGCACTTTCGGATTACAGATATTGGAGGGCAGCAAAGTGATTGAAATCAGGAATGCCGGAGTCAATAAGGGGCAATCCGTAAGCGAATTGCTTGAAGACAAACATTATGACTTCGTTCTATCTGTGGGGGATGATAAGACGGATGAAGATATGTTTATGGTATTGCCTGAGCCGGCGATCACGATCAAAGTGGGAACAGGCGACTCGCATGCCAGGTATTTTGTGCCATCAATCCGAGAATTAAGAAAGTTGTTGGCCAGCCTTGCTATGCGGCAAAACGGTCATTCTTCAGCCCGGATAAAGAAATAATGGCTTATCCAGCTTCATGGCAATCCGGTATGCAGCATTGACCAAGCCCACATGACTGTATGCCTGTGGAAAATTGCCCCACTGGCTTCCATCTTCCGGGGACACATCTTCACTGAACAGTAGCAATTCATTGGAGTAGGAGGTTAATTTGTTGAATACTTCTATTGCTTCATCAAGTCGGCCGACACAAGCCAGTGCTTCCACATACCAGAATGCACATATCAGAAAGGTTGATTTGGGTTTGCCAAAATCATCCTTGTATAGATAACGGTAAAATAATCCTTCCGGAGTTTTTAGGACTTTTTCAAGGGCCTCCAGATGCGATTTTGCCCTATCCGAGGCAGGATCGAGATAATTCATCATGATAAGTTGCAGAGTGCTGGCATCCAGCGATGAGCTTTCCACCGCATGGGTATAAGCTTTTATCGAAGGATCATAGCATTGTTCCACATAATTGGCAGCGATTTCCATCAATTTTTCAGCACGCTCCACAATTTCCTTTTTGCCCAGGATTTCGCCAATTTTGATGGCTGCTGCACATCCTGCCCACTGGAAGAGGTTGGAATAGCAATGTCGGTTGGAGATTTCCCTGAATTCCCATATCCCTGCATCCTTTTCGTGGATGGTCGCTTCAATTTTATCCAATATAAAATTTGCCCAGATATCTGCATCCGTACGCTCTTTGAATACATACCGATAATCCGTGAACAAGGGTAATAAAGCGATCATGGCTTGCCCGTAAACATCATTCTGTATATGTTCGTAAGCCTGATTCCCGATACGGACCGGTTTATTGCCCAAATAACCCTGCAAATGGTCCAATTCCTGTTCGAACAGCTTTGCCTCCCCATGTATGCTGTATAACGGTTGCAATCGATCGGGGTTGAGTCGGGTAATCCGGTTAATAAAATTGGCATACATCTCCATTTCTTCAAATTGCCCAATATGTATCAAGGCTGCGAGCACATAGTAACTGTCTCTCAGCCAGCAATATCGGTAATCCCAATTCCTTCCGGAACCCGGATATTCGGGAAGGCTCGTGGTGCTTGCGGCTATGATCGCCCCAGTATCTTCAAATTGGTGGATTTTGAGTGCCAATGCAGAACGTATCACCATTTCCTGACTGAATGGAGCTATGGAAGCATGTTTTATCCAGGATCGCCAGTACGCGATGGTTTGAGTCAGGTATTTTTCTGCGTGATCGGGTAGCAGGGAGTATCCATGTGGTTCGGTTTGATCGCCATAATGAAGCGCAAGGTATATGGTGTGCTCCAGGTTAATTATTTCCCCATTTGCAATCTTGGCGCCGGGAATGGTGGATTCCAATGTCATTTTATCCGATTTACCCGAATAAATGAGTTGGTGCTCACCCACTTCAACCTCAGGTTCTGCCCGTCCATAATCCCATCTTGGGTCACAGCTAATCTTGA
This sequence comes from Sphingobacteriaceae bacterium, assembly GCA_035306865.1. Taxonomy (GTDB): domain Bacteria; phylum Bacteroidota; class Bacteroidia; order Sphingobacteriales; family Sphingobacteriaceae; genus DASRQK01. The sequence continues at coordinate 14,871 of DATGNG010000027.1, read as the reverse complement.
TACAAGGTTTTCCCTCCAGAGGTTCTATCTTGCGGTATAGGCTCAATGGCCTCCAGTACTCGTCATCTTTTTTGAAACGAGGCGCATAATCCAATACTCTGTACCTTCCATCTCCGGTGGTTACCTCAGTGCACAGTACATTGGTGTTTTCTATATAGTATTGCCTGCTATGGTAATCCTTGTCCGGCAAGATACGAAATAGGCCTCCTTCCTTTTGATCGAGTAGGGCTCCAAACACAAAGGAACTGTCAAAATCTGGCCAACACAACCAGGAAACATTGGTGTCTTTACCTATATGGGCGATATATGCACAGTTTCCGATAATGCCGTGCGAATATGTATGGTTTTTTTTATTCATTTTGTTTTATGGTGCAGAAGATACAACATCCCGGTCATAAAACATTATAAAATAAATGATAATCATCAGAATAATGGCAATAATTATGGCCTATGAAATCAGTTTTTGGCGCAGCAAAAATTCGAATTGTTCATTGGAAACCATTAACTTTTCGGCAGTTTCTTTGTCTTCTTTTTGTTGTAAATAGATTTCATAAGCCCGTTGGATGGTTTGATCCAACTCTTTTTCGTTCCAGGGTTTATTTAGGTAGTGGTAAATTTTTCCTTTGTTAATAGCATCGATCACAGCATTCAAATCAGTATAGCCGGTGAGCAGAATACGGATTGGCTCTGGATGGGTTTTAAGTATCGTCTCCAATAACTCTACACCGGTCATTTCAGGCATGCGCTGGTCAGTAATGATCACATGTATCTCGTGGCTATCAAGAATTTGAATTGCCTCTTTTCCCCTTTCAGCTGTGTATATGTTGTATTTCAGGCGAAACAGGGCTTTAAATGAGATGAGATTGTTCTTCTCATCATCTACGTACAGGATATTTATTTTTTTACTCATTAACTTATGCGAAGTTACAACTTATATTTTTTTTTGATATAAAGAAATTACACTTTATCCGGCTTGTAAACGAAAGATTACCATTGTAAAAATGACATAAATATAGGATATTTAACCGCAATTAGCAATCATGTGATTTATTACCTTAGTTCAAGCAATGAAAGTTTTAAAGGAACGGATTCCCGGCTCTGCCGACTCAGGGAGTTATTTGCCTGTTTTTTATAGAATTACCAATAATGAAGATGCCCAGGAGCTGCAGGAATTGCTGGAAAAGAACCCCAATTTGCAGATTCTCGATGATATAGAGGCCCAATTAAGAGAATTGATTAAAAGCCTGAATCCTTCGATAAAGATAAAGGAGGGTGATTATCCTGAACTATTAAAGCAACATTTGGCAGGTAGGGAGCTGTTGAGTTATGGAGTATGGGTGTATTACCCCTGGAGCAACCGATTGGTACACCTATTGGATGAAGAGGAATTTGTCGAAGTCCGAACCAATCGTAATCGTTATAAGATCACCAGAAAGGAACAGGAAACCCTCAGCAATAAAAAAATTGGAATTATTGGACTATCCGTTGGTCAGTCTATTGCTTTGACGCTGGCTATGGAGCGCGCTTGCGGAGAACTTCGTCTTGCTGATTTCGACACTGTTGAATTGAGCAATCTCAATCGTATCCGTACCGGCGTGCACAATCTGGGCTTGAAGAAAACCATTATTGCTGCCCGGGAGATTGCCGAAATAGATCCCTATATCAAGGTGAAGCTGTATAGTGATGGAATTACAAAGGACAATATTGATACATTTTTTATAGACGGTCATGGTAAGCTGGATCTGTTAGTGGAGGTATGTGATGGATTGGATATTAAAATTGTCAGCCGATATAAAGCGAGAGAACTGAGAGTACCCGTGGTTATGGACACCAATGACCGGGGGATGCTGGATATAGAGCGTTTTGATTTGGAACCCGATCGCAATATCCTTCATGGTTTGGCCGATGGGCTGGACCCAAATAGTATCCGGGACCTGACCAATGAGGAAAAGGTACCTTATATTTTGCGTATGATAGGAGGCGAACAGCTATCCACTCGCCTCAAGGCATCAATGATTGAGGTGGAACAATCCATCAATACCTGGCCACAGCTCGCCTCTTCGGTAACATTGGGGGGGGCAATAACCACAGATGTTGCCCGACGGATCCTTTTGGATTATTTGAAGGTATCCGGTCGGTTTTATGTGGATGTGGAAGATATTATTAAGGATGAAGAGAAAGAAAAAATGGTTTCTGAGGCAGATAGCCCGCTCAATCCTTACCAACCCTTGCAAGCAGATGAGTTGCTGATCGAGGTTGAAAATTATCTCAAATCTCAAAAAGATCAAAAGGACCTGTCCGGGGATTCCAAAATCGCACTCAGTGATGAGGCTGTCGCAACACTTGTTGAAGCCGCAAGGATTGCCCCCTCGGCGGGCAATAACCAACCCTGGAAATGGGTGGTCATGCAGGATACTTTTTTCCTTTTTCACGATAAGTACAGGTCTTATTCATGGGGTGACTTTGATGAGATCGGCTCCCATTCCTCTCTCGGTGCTGCTATCGAAAACCTTACTCTCAAAGCTTTGAGTTTGGGAATGGACAGCGAGGTTCAGCTGTATCCCGTGAAGGGGAATCCATTTTTTGCTGCGGTTATATCATTTAAACCTCTTGAAAAGCAGTCCAAACCTGAGCTGCATCTGCTGAACGGCCTGACACCTTATATTGAAAAAAGGGTAACCAACCGCAAATTGGGTGAAAGACAGCGTTTGCCAAGCGGTTTTTATGAAGGGTTAAGTGAAGTGGTGCACACCATTCCAGGTGCAGAGATCCAGGTGGTGGAAGGTGAATTGTTGGATCATATGGGTGAAATACTCTCCGGCTGCGACAGGGAGCGCCTTTTATACAAGATGGGCCACGAGGAATTTTTCCATGAAATCCGATGGACTCCTGAGCAGGCTGCAGATATGGGAGATGGGATAGACCTTGCATTGGTGGACCTTACCAATAGTGAAAAGGCAGGTTTTAAAGTGGCAATGGATTGGGAAGCCATTGCCTGGCTGGAGAAATGGGATAAAGGCCGGGCATTCCAGAAAATGTCAAAAAAGAGTGTGGAAGCCGCTTCGTCCCTGGTGCTGTTTACCATGCCAAGCTATGATCGTGAGAACTTTATCCAAGCAGGCCGATCGGTATTGAGAGCTTGGTTGTATGCCACAAAAAAAGGAGTTTCAGTACACCCAATGCTTTCCCCGGTATTCTTTTTCAATCGACTGAAATATGGGGACGATCAGGATTTAACTCCAAGGATGAAGGATGAATTAACAAAATTACGGACACTTTATGAGCAATGTTTCAAAGTGAATGAGGGAAAAGCAGAAGTGTTTTTATTAAAACTGGCTATTGCTGAGCCAACTGATGGTGCCACATTCCGATTGCCGGCAGATCAAATTTTTCAAATCAATAATTAGATCCAAATGTTTGAATTAAAGGCATTCAGAGCAATAGACAATTTGGATTTATGTGAACAATTTGCGACAGGACACGCCAAAGTTCTGTTGGATTACGGGGTTACAAAAGTGACATCTTCCAGTACGAGTTGGTTTTTCAATCCTGCAGTCTATGTGATAATTGCCAAACAGAAAATTACGGGAGAAGTTATCGGTGGGGTGCGCTTGCATATTGCAGATGGGATCACACCATTACCGTTAGAAGATGCGATTTCTATAGTGGATGAAAGAGTGTTTGACCTGGTCAAGCAGCACAGATCCGGCAGGACCGCTGAATTATGTGGTTTGTGGAACGCAAAATCAGTAGCAGGTATGGGGGTAGGTAGTTACTATTTGATGCGGGCAGGTATCAGTGTGACCAATCAGTTGAAGCTGACTTCATTGTTTGCACTTTGTGCGCCCCATACCTTAAAAATCAGTGTAGAGAAAGGCTTTGAGATTGAAAAATCTATAGGAAAGGAGGGAACATTTGTTTATCCCAAATTGGATTTGATTGCAACAAGCATAATAATCAGAGATCCGGACACTCTATCTGTTGCACTTCCTGAGGAAAGGGATCTCATTTTGGAATTGCGGGAGAATCCCTCCATCACCCGAAAGGAGCAAGGACCAAAAGGAGTAACTGAAGTAACGTATAACTTAAATTTTTAATGATCAAATGGGCATAAAAGGTTTAGTTTCATCGTTATTGCTCTTTATGATTTCGCTGTCCGGTATCGGTCAGGAGGCCATACATTATGAGGGTAAACGGATGCTCATCGGTGACCGGATGGAGATTCTGGAAGACCGGAGCTCCTCGATGACGCTTGAAGATGTCATGCGCTCCCGGGAATTTGTGCCCTCCACAGACCTGGTGCCAAATCTGGGGATCAGCCCCCATGCCTATTGGGTGAGATTTAAAGTCCAGAACCCTTCCCGGTGGTCAAATTTGAATGTTCAGATAGCCTATTCCCTGATCGATTCGATCAGTTTTTATCAGGTTTCGGGGGATTCTGTTCTTTATCAGAACCATAGTGGTGGACGGTTGCCCTTCAATTCCCGGCAGGTAGATCAGCATCAGACTTATATTTATTCTGTTCAGGTTGCTGATGAGGATATATCGACCTTTTATTTCAGGGTACGATCTGGCGCACAGCTCATGCTCCCTGTCTATGTCAGTACCCGATACCATTTGCTGGAAGGTCTGCTGGAGATGGATATGTTGTTTGGGATCTATGCAGGCATTATTTTGGTGATGATTTTGTATAACACCTTTGTGTATTTTTCGCTTCGGGACAAGCATTACCTGCTCTATATAATTTATCTGTTGACGGTGGTTTTTACCCAGGCTTCGCTGGAGGGCTATACTTTCAGGTTTCTCCTGCCCAATCACCCGATGCTTGCGACCTATAGTATTTACATTTTCAGTGCACTGATTGGATTTACAGCTATCGAATTTGCCAAGGGATTCTTGAATTCCAGACGTTATACGCCACGAATGCACAGTCTGTCCTATTTGTTTTATTTGGCTTATGGATTGGCTATCCTCCTGCCATTTCTGGGTAAGTTCAATTTGAGTTATCAGTTGATATTGATATGTGCCGCCCTTAGCGGAATTTATGTTTTTGTAATGGCCCTGATGAGCTTGTTGCAGGGGTCCAGGCCGGCCCGTTATTTTTTGATCGCCTGGTCGGTTTTCATTATGAGCGTCATCGTCTATGTAATGAAAGATTTCGGTTGGCTGCCCTATAGTTTTTTTACCTATTCTGCCTTGCGTATTGGATCGGCATTTGAAGCAGTTATGCTTTCTTTTGCACTGGCGGATAAGATCAATATGTACCGGGAAGAAAAGGACGCTTATCAGGCAAAGGCGTATCGGGTGGTGAGGGAGAATGAACGAATTGTTAGGGGGCAAAACCTCATTCTGGAGAAGCAGGTATTGCTAAGGACGGTCGAACTCCAAAAGGCAAATAAAGACCTTGAAAATACGCTGGAGGATCTGCAGGAGACTCAGGTACAACTTATCGAATCTGAAAAAATGGCTTCCCTGGGTCAGCTAACGGCGGGAATCGCCCACGAGATCAATAACCCAATTAATTTTGTTACCTCAAATGTTTCTCCATTAAGAAGGGATATTGCTATATTGCATCAACTTCTGATGGATATTGAGAAGTTGAATTACCAAGATTTAACCAAAGAAGAGAGACAGCAAAAAATTAAGACGCTCAAGGAGGAGGCAGATTTTGATTATCTGAATACGGAAATAGATTTTTTACTAAATGGTATTAGTGAGGGGGCTTCCCGGACTTCAGATATTGTCAAGGGCTTAAGGCTTTTTTCAAGATTGGATGAGGATGATATAAAGCTCGCCAATATTGAGGAAGGGTTGGATTCAACCATAGCGATTATCAACCATTTATTAAATGGAAGAATTAGTGTTGAACGAAAATATGAAGGCCTGCCGCCTATTGAATGCTTTCCCGGAAAGTTAAATCAAGTGTTCCTGAATATGATGACCAATGCGATTCAGGCGATTCAGGAACGATGGGGAGATGAAGATAGAGGTGTATTGACAATTAGAACGACACTTGATGGCGAAGATGTAAAGATCAGTATTGAAGACAATGGTATTGGTATGTCCGAAGAAACAAAAAAGAAGCTGTTCGAACCCTTTTTCACCACCAAAGATGTTGGGGTAGGTACGGGCTTGGGGCTTTCAATTGGTTGGAATACGATAAAGAAGCACAACGGTACGATTCAGGTAAATTCGGAAGTAGGCAAAGGAACAGCGTTTGTACTTACTCTTCCGATCACTCATAATCCAAATTTAAACGGTTAAAACTTGGTTATGTCCGAAAACATTAAAATACTTTATATAGATGATGAGGCCAATAACCTTGTCAGTTTTAAAGCAATGTTTCGGCACGATTATCAGGTTGTGGTGGCTGGTTCCGCAGAAGAGGGATTGAAGGTAATCCAAGCAAACCCGGATATTAAGATTGTGTTTTGTGATCAGCGCATGCCCGGTAAGACCGGGGTACAGTTTTTTAGGGAGTTGGCGACCAAGCATCCAAATCCTGTCCGAATGTTGATCACTGGGTATGTGGATATTGAGTCTGTCATTGACGCCATTAATATGGGACATGTCTTTCGGTACCTGACCAAGCCATGGAGGGAGGAGGATGTTCGCTCCGCAGTTGAGGAGGGCTATAAGTATTATTCAACCACCTCTATGCTTAATATTAAGGTCAAAGAGTTGCAGGAGGCAAATGCGGAATTGGATAAATTCACCTATAGTGTCACGCATGATATCAGGGGACCGGTAGTCAGTCTTCTTGGAGCTATCCAGATTTTGAAAGAGATGGATGATGTGGAGGAAATGAAGGTACTCCTCAATATGATGGAACTTTCTGCTGATAAGGTGAAGGATCTGATCACAAATATTCATGGTTACTACAACCTGAAGCGGGGAAACCTCAATATCGAGGATATTCCCTTTGCGGCTTTAGTCGCAGAGTTGGTGGAATTGCATAAAATCGAATCCAGGGTCACAGGCGTAACCATCAATACTGATATTGTTCAAGAGGAATCCTTTCGCAGTGATATTACCGTATTGCAACTAATTTTTAATAATTTGTTGACCAATGCTATCAAGTACCAGCGAAAGGCAGAAAAAAATAAGTATGTTTCACTCCAGGTCAGGGTCCATAGGGGAATAGCCGAAATAATAATGGAGGATAATGGAATTGGAATTGATCCCGAGTATTCGGAAGAAATTTTTGAAATGTTTTTCAGAGCAACAAAGGAGGGAATTGGTTCAGGTTTTGGTTTGTACAATGTCAAGGATGCCTTGAATAAATTAAATGGCACTATACGTGTGGAATCGAAGGTAGATCAGGGTTCAAAATTTATTATCACAATTCCTACAAAATAAATGATGCGCCCGCAAGAACTATTTCATTTTATTATTGTAGAGGACAGTAAGCTGGACGCATTTATTGCGGAAAAAATTCTTGAAAATTTTCGATCAGTTTACTTGTCTTTAGAGGTTTTTTTAGATCCTCAGGAGGCGTTGAAAGCTATTCTGAGCAAGGAAGTCTCCAAGAATAGAACCATTGTGTTTTTGGATATTCAAATGCCACTGATGAACGGGTTTGAATTCATAGAATCATTTGAGAAGCAGGCCTCACCGGAAATGTACTCCGGTTTTGTGATCAATATGCTTTCTTCTTCCATTGATGCCAGAGATGTGATCAAGGCCAAAAGCTATCGCTCGGTCAATGTGTTTTTAAACAAACCATTACGCCGTGAATTGGTCCAGAATATGTTGGATGACTTGGAGTCCAAAAATAACGAAACGTCCTAAAAGCATTTAGTCCTGAAAGCTTCATATCTCAAATGGTTGATTTTGGGGGTTTTATCCCTCACCTGGGGTAGCTCATTTATCCTTATCAAACATAGTATTGCCGTATATTCACCAGTTGAAGTCGGGGCTTTGCGCTTATGCGTTGCGGGATTGGTATTGGCTTTTTTCGGCTTGCGCAATTTTAAACATATTCCCCGGAAATTAATGCCTTGGGTGGTGATAGGGGGTGCACTGGGCAATTTTATCCCTATGTTTCTATTTCCGATTGCTCAGGAACATGTCAGTAGTTCCATGGCCGGTATTCTGGATTCATTGGTGCCCATGTTTGTGATCCTTTTTGGCATGCTGTTTTTCGGGATCAAAAGCCGTCCAATGCAAATTTTTGGAGCAATTGTAGGTTTTTCCGGGGCTTTTTTGCTGATGGGTGACAACGGAAATGGAGGGGCGGCTAACACTGTGTTCCACACTATGTTGATTGTGTTGGCTACTGCATTCTATGCATTAAACGGTTTGATTATCTCCAGATTTTTATCGGGTGTACCATCTTTTAAGCTGTCTTCGGTTGTATTTACTATTTGGTTTGGCCCTGCCCTCCTTATCCTGGGATTTACAGATTTTTTCTCCACATTTGAAGGGACTTCGGCCCAATGGGAAGGGCTGGGTTATGTTACCATATTAGGAGTATTTGGCACAGCTCTGGCTATGATTCTGTTTTATCGTCTATTGCAGCTTACTTCTGCCATTTTCGCTTCCATGGTGACTTATCTCATGCCACTTGTGGCCGTACTTTGGGGATTGTTGGATGGAGAATCCCTGACCTGGATCCATTTAATGGGAGGAATGCTAATCTTACTTGGTGTATATTTGATCCAAAAGAGAGATAGTAGATATAACTTATGACGAATAAAATATTTACCTATATCCCAACGCTTTTGCTAATTGTGATTTTGGCCAGTCAGGATGTTTCGGCACAGTCAGTTACTTTCAAGCAACGTCCACTTCGCTTCAGAGCCAGTTATGAAACGCTGAAGATGAAGAATGAGCCAAATTTGGGCATGCTTGGTTTAGGGGCTGATTTTTTCATTGTGGATAAGCTGCCCAACTTTTATCTTAGTCTCAATTCTTATTCGGCCATTGTGGGAGAACGGCCTGGTTTGATCACATTTGGAACGGGTGCGGGTTATATTAAACCCTTATTCAATTCTCCGTTATTGTTTGATGTAGGATTATACCTTGGAGGTGGGGTGGGGGAGGCGCTCCGGATGGTGGAGGTCTCATTACCCGAGGGCACTTAAATCTTGTTCTCCAGTTGGGAAATGCTTCAGTTTTTGGCGGGTATTCAAGACTTGATTTTCCCACCGGAGAAATGGGAAGCCATAATTTTAATATTGGCTTGTCACTTTCCTCAGTGTTTCGGCCCGCTCATTTCGTTGGGGAGACCGCTCCGAAACCAGACGGTTTTGAATCCCCAATAAATAAATCAAAATTCAGAATCAATATCTCGGCACAGAATTATTTGAAATTTGCAGGTATCCCCACTTTTCAAAATGAATTTCCTGCGCCGGGTGAAGGTGAAATTTATCTTTTGGGTGTAGAATTGGATCAGTTTTTTTATGAAAATTGGTATGCCGCATTGAAACTGCACGGGGCAGTTGCAGGCGGTATTGATGGTTATATGAGTTACCTGGTCGGTTTAGGCTATGAACAACCGCTGGGTAGTGATCGATTCCTGCTCGACGCTCAATTGCTTGCCGGGCCGAGTGGCGGAGGGAATGTGGCTACAGGTGGTGGGGCAATTGTACAGGGGGCTCTTGGCTTCCGGGCGGCTTTGGGTACTTCTTACTCCATTAAGGCTGCGCTGGGTCAGACCCTTTCTCCCGGGGGTTCATTTAACGGAAGTTTCCTGGAATTGGGTTTGGGGAAAAGTTTTCACTTTATTTCTTCACAAAATGGGGGAGAAGGCCGATATAGTATGAGGCCAACTGATCGTTCACATCAGTTTGGATTTGAAATACAGAATAGAACCTATTTTTCTCCCGATTTATTGGACAAGAATGGTAATCCCTACGACAAGGCTTTTAACCTCCTGGGCTTCCAGCTTTCGAAAAGAATTCATAGGAATTTTGATGTGCTTGGAGCTACTTATTGGGCCTACCAGGGTTCTTATGGCGCATATGCAGAAGGTTTGTTAGGATTAGGGTATAGGCAGGGGATTTCTGATGATTGGATGTTCCGTGCGCAGGTATTGGCAGGAGCAGCCGGGGGAGGAGGAATAAATTTAGGTAGTGGAATGGTTTTTCAATATAGTGCCGGAATGGAGCGATTGCTTAATGATAAGTGGGGATTGACTTTTGGTGTCGGGCAGATGCGAGGCATTCGGGGTAATTTTACGCCCATTTTTGCTGACTTGGGGATAGGCTATCGTTTCACTAAAATAGAAAGCAAACAAAGTCATAATTGATCCCTAAGGAGTTTGATCAAAAGAATTTAGTTTTTGATGCAACTTTTTTTGTGTTTCGGCGTCTTATTAATAGTACGGTCTCTTTTTTTCATGTGTTTGCAGGCCAAGCTACGGAAGAACCTTCCCCGGAAAAAAATGTCCGGGTGGTTCTTTTCGTTTCAAGGAAAATGCCTTGAAATTTAAGTATCCGGTTTTTTAGAAGGATACTTGTGGAGTCCTACTGGTTTGGATTCCTCTATGTTTTCTTAATCCTCGAACCGAGAATCTCTTCGGTGTATAGACCATCTGTAATTTAACATTTTCATTGTCCTTGGATAAGGCGTTAGTTGAATTGTTTCGATTAATTTTGCTGTCTGATTTTTCTTTGTTCATATTCGTTTTCATATATTATTTTATTTTAATTCCTGAAACAGTCAGAATATACGAAAATTGATTGTTGGTTTTGTCACAAGAATGTAATACGTTTTTAATAACCATGAGCTCGGTCTCTTGCGGAGATTGCTGTTACATTTACCGCATAATTTGAGGAGAATGTACACACATCAACTAAAGCAGGGGCCAAATTTTGTGTGGGATAATGGAGGAAATATCCCCACCCTTGACGGAAGTACGGTTCAAGCAGGGGAAGCTGCAGGGCTATATGGAGCACCTTGGATTCGAATTGCAATCCGAGGCCGTTTTGCAGATCCTGACTAAGGATCCTTCGGGCGGACGAAGCACCAGCTATTCGTTTGTGGTATAGATCGATCAGCTTTTGATCTGAAAAATGATCTTTTAATCCAGTTGAGGGGTGTTGTGGACCGACATGATGAGGTATTTGAATGTGTGGAAATGATCCATTGACAACTTTTTTGTATGCTGTGAACTCGTATGGGTAGCTTACCTGTCACTCAATCCTGAATTCCTTTCTCAACAATACCAGGACACTATCGGTTGCTATCGGGTGACCCACCGTATTGAACTCGACATCAACGAGCGTTTGGTCTGCTTTGAGCGATTTGTCACTCAAGGAATCCACCAGTGCCCGCAAGGAAGCCTGCTTCCACACGATCGAGTCGATACGCTCCCCGCTGCGGTAGATTTCTCTCACCTGCTTTCCTTGCTTAAATGAATACTCCTTTACGGTCAATGAATATCGTTCGTTCTGCTCGTTCAACCGCACCAGACCTTGATCGAATATTACGCTGAAAAGTATCACCGTCGCATTGAAGAGGGCATGTGCAAACATAGACCAAAGCAATCCCTCTCGCAGGCGGAGGTAAGCAAGCACAAAACCACCCAGGGATTGTGAACTGACAATAATGGGGGCCAGTACATAAAATAACCACTGGTTGTTTTCGTAATTGCCCAGGTGGACCAACCCGAAGAGTACCGAAGAGATATAGACGGCCAGTTTTAGGAATCTGGGCCTGATAAACCTCAACGGGTATCTGAATAGCAGTTCCTCCAGCACGGGAGCCAAAAGCACCATGAAAATAATGGCGACAAACAAATTATCCAAGCTAGCAAAACCATCATTCAGGTGCAGCCGCAACAAAAACTTGTCTGCCAAGTAAATAAGTGGTATCGAGATCACGACCGCAATGCACAGCTCCGTGAAATAGGCCATCCAAAACCGGGTGCCCCTGGAAATGAGTGATCCGGTCTCTGCAGGCCGCTGAGTAGGGTTTTTGAGAAATAAAAAGAAATCGTATAAATATAAACGTAGCGTCGTTTTTAAGTTCATTAGCTTTGGATGACAATACGCCTCAAATATATACTTTATCTGATTAAATCGTCCATGCGGGATCTTTCGCTTTGCTCATTCCTTTTTCTTCGGATCAAGTACAAAACCTGTGGACTGGCTAAAAAAATCAGATACTTGTGCGATATCAATTTCCTTCTTCCCCAAATTCATGCGAATATGGGGATTTGTGTTTTCACGAAAACAAAATCCGAGAAATGAATTCATTTCTCGGAAGTCATGAAAGCTGTGAAAGGAGTGGTTTTAAAAAAATATAAACTAACACAAGATCGGCCAAATTATTTGCTTAGTTCACGGGTTTTGAATCTGATCCCGCATTTCTTTTTCTGTTTCTTCCGGCTTGTCCAAACAAGTTTGTCCAACCGATCAGAAACAGAAAAACCCGACTTTCGTCGGGCTTCATTTTGGTTGGCGGAGAGGGCGGGATTCGAACCCGCGGTACCGTTTCCAGTACGACAGTTTAGCAAACTGTTCCTTTCGGCCACTCAGGCACCTCTCCGTACAGGATTGCAAACCTAATACAAAAAAATGATATTTTAAAAAATTATGATCAAATTCCATGTGTAGTTGAAAAACGTTTTGGAGATCAGGAAGAAGAAATTGATTTTGCACTGAATTCTTTATCTTTACTCCTCGATTACTAACCAAATTAATGATGTTTAGAAACTTGATTATTGCATTCTTGGCATGCTTTGCCGGGATTTTTATCAGCAATCCTTTGTTTGCGCAGTACTCAGATAATATCCAGGTGGAGGTGCTGATGAAGACCGACACGACTTCTATCGGGCAGAAGATCAAGTATCCAAAGGTGGCTGAAGCAGAGGTGACGGTCTTTAAGATTACGATGCAACCCGGAGCTACTACCGGCTGGCACAAGCATGATATTCCGTTGTTTGCCTATGTGTTGCAGGGGACGCTGATTGTCGAACAGGAAAATGGTGTTCGGAAGGAGTTTACAGCAGGAAGTGCAGTTGCCGAGATGATGGATGAATATCATCTTGGTTTGAACGAAGGTAAAGAGCCGTTGATATTGGTTGCTTTCTACTTGGGAGGTGACCAGAAGCCTTTGGCCATCCGCAGGGAAGATTATTGAGAACAGCCCGTCCGTATGCAAACGCAAATGGCTAAATCCAGGCCTTTGCAAATAGCTAAAATCAGACCTTCTTCACATCATAATCGATCCGAACGTGATAGATGCTATTGAGCATGTCTTTAAATATGTCGGTGATTTCGGAAATGTCCCGTAGCGTGATGTTGGAACGCACCAATTGCTTTTGGCTCATTTTGGATTCGATGATCTTGTCCACTAATGTGTTAAGGCTTTCGGCAGTAGGCTCTTTGAGGCTGCGGGAAGCCGCTTCCACAGAGTCGGCCAGCATTAAGACGGCGGTTTCGCGAGAGAAGGGGATGGGACCCGGGTAGCGGAATACATTTTCATCAACAAATTTTTCAGGATAGGTAGTCAAAAACGATTGATAAAAATATTCTACCCTTGTGGTACCGTGATGGGTGCGGATAAAATCAATGAGCACCTCCGGCAATTGATGTTTTCGTGCCAACTCCACGCCCTTGGTGACATGGGAGACAATTAGTTGCGCGCTTTGTTCAAAAGTCAGACCATCGTGCGGATTATAGCCTTTGGTTTGATTTTCAATAAAAAACTGTGGATTGTAAATCTTTCCAATATCATGATAAAGCGCACCGGCCCGCACCAGCAGGGCATTGCCCCCGATCTTGTAAATAGCAGCTTCGGCCAGGTTGGCTACCTGTAAAGTATGCTGAAAAGTCCCCGGCGCTTTGAAGGATAGCTCGCGCAATATTTTGGAATTGGTGTTGGAAAGCTCCAGCAGGGTGACATCGGACACAATCCCAAATACCCGCTCAAAGGCATAAATGAGCGGATAGGCCAGTAAGGTGAGCAATACACTGAAAATAAAGGGCGATATCGCACTCCAACTGACATTGTCAAATTGGCCCTCACGCATCAGTACAATGGCCAGATATCCCAATAAGTATGTCGCCAAAATGATGGCTGAGGAAGTCAGGAACTGAGCTCGTTTGGTCAGGGTTTTGACACTATAAATCGCTACCATCCCCGTGGTCAGTTGCAGAAACACAAATTCGAAGCTATTAGGCACAAAAAATGCGGCCAGCAGCACCATTAACAAGTGTATATATAAGGCCAGCCGGGTGTCAAACAGGATTCGGATAATAATGGGGACAATACAATAAGGAATATAATATAGACTGGGAATGCCAATATATACTGACCAGGATAAGGTCACAAGCATAGAAGTGATAACGATCAGGATCAGGAATACCAATCTGTTATTTTGGTAAATATCTTTCCTAAACAGATAAACAAAGACAAATAGCAGGGATACTACCAACGAAACGATAAGCATTTGTCCCAGCACAACGAGCGTTCTATTGCCCCCAATCCTTGACTCCTCCTCATAAACCTTTCGCAGTGACTCGATTTTTTGATAATTATCGGCATTGATAGTTGTGCCGGATGCAATAATCAATTCCCCTCGCTGTACCATGCCCTTCGTCGTGGAAAGGGAAGAAAGTGCGTCCTGTTCGAGCCGGGTGGTTAGCGCCTCATTATAGATATAATTAATTTGAATGTAGTCCTTTAGTATGTTGGAGAGCCATTGTTTTTCAGCGATCGATCGTTGATTTGCAAGCACCTGCTCAGAAAATTCCCAAGCTTTTTCAATAGTCAGGACATTTACGCTGTTCAATTGTTTGGCCACATTCCCCTCCAGCAAGGTAAAATTGTAATCGGTGCGGTCCTGCTGATAACGATTGTTGAGGGCCATAACTCCCCGGGTATAAATAGAACTGAGAATATCTTGGCCTACTTTTTTAT
>DATGNG010000026.1:0-4506 GCA_035306865.1 Sphingobacteriaceae bacterium | reverse complement strand
ACCGGCAATAAGGTCGTATAAGGAATGACCAGCAGACTGGAAAAAGCGACAAGTAAAATCAAAGCCTTCAATTGTGGATGGTCCTGCAAGTAACGATAACCCTGTTTGAGGCCTTCCCAGGTGCTTTCATGTTGCCCTTTTACCGGGGCAGTATCCACCCGGATCAGCATCAGCGAGACCAAAACCCCGATAAAGCTGAGGAAATTGATCAGGAAACACCAGGCTTCACCGTATTGGCTCAATATTAAGCCTCCAATAGCGGGCCCCACAATCCTCGCTGCATTGAAAACAGTAGAGTTCAGAGCAATAGCATTCGGCAAGTCCTGCTTGTCTTCTACCAATTCCAGCATAAAAGATTGGCGGGCATTGACCTCTACCGCATTGAAAATACCCTGCATCAGGCTCAAAATCAAAATCAGGGGCATAGTGTGCCAACCAAACCAGACTAAGAGAGCCAAGACCCCTGCCTGTACCATCAGCCCCATTTGAGCGGCAACCAATACCCGATACTTATTGTTTTGATCTATGAAACTGCCGATAAAAGGCGAAAGAAGTAAGGAGGGAATCAGGGAAACGAAGGCTACAATACCCAGCATCAATGCCGAGCCCGTCATGGAATAGACCAGCCAGCTGATTGCAATGCGTTGCATCCAGGAGCCGACCAACGATACAGCCTGCCCAATAAAGTGTATCCTGAAATTTCTGTGGTAAAGCGAACGAAGAATATACATGCCCTATCTATGCAATATACAAAATTATGGTTAAATTTGCAAGGAAAAAGAAAAATATACCTCAATCATCATTTAGCATGAAGTTTTTTATTGATACAGCAAATCTGGACCAGATCAGGGAAGCACAGGACCTGGGTGTTCTGGACGGAGTGACTACCAATCCCAGCCTTATGGCCAAAGAAGGGATCAGTGGCGAACAAAATGTAATCGCCCATTACAAAGCCATCTGTGATATAGTAGATGGAGATGTGAGTGCAGAAGTGATAGCCACCGACTTTGAAGGCATGATCCGTGAAGGCGAAGCCCTGGCCAAACTTGACGACAAAATTGTAGTCAAAGTCCCCATGATCAAAGAAGGTATCAAGGCCATCCGCTATTTTAGCCAAAAGGGCATCAAAACAAACTGTACCCTGGTATTTACCTCCGGACAAGCACTGTTGGCTGCCAAAGCCGGCGCTACCTATGTATCTCCCTTTATCGGCCGTTTGGACGATATCTCTACAGATGGCCTGGGCTTGATCGAAGAAATCCGATTGATTTACGACAATTACGATTTCGAAACCCAGATTCTGGCTGCCTCAATACGTCACGTCACCCATATATTGGAATGCGCAAAGATCGGTGCAGATGTGATGACTGGTCCACTTTCCGCCATCCTGGCACTACTCAAGCACCCACTTACCGATAGCGGGTTGGCTCAATTCCTTGCAGATCATGCAAAGGCAGCGGGCAAATAACGATTAATAGACAATATTCAAATAATTTTCCAAGGCAATACCGCATTTTCATTCATTGAATTTGCGGTATTGCTTTCTGAAAAGTACATAAATTATAACAGCAAGCACCAGCGCAGCAAGCACGACATATCCCGTCACCGATCCGTTTTCGGAAGAGCTGACCGGGTTTGCCGGGGAATCTGCCGTTTGCGCAAACCCCCATAGTGGTGCAAACAAAAACCCCATTAGGGTCCAAACAACAATTCTATTCATTTTGAATTAAATAAGCCTATTAACTTACAAAATCAAAATGACATTTCCAAATGTATTTACGATCTGTTTAAGGCTATAAATTAATTACTTCACAATACCAAAATCAGATAATTTGCTTGCAGAATCGGGTAATTTGCTTGCAGAATCGGGCAATTGGGCCAAAAATGCTCGATCTTGCTCGATCGCCTGCCCGGCCGCGAGAATTTGCCTCAGCGAAATCCTTCCAACAACATAACTATTGGGTGAAGTTCCATATTCCTCAATGGCACTAAAGCCCACTTTTTTCACCAGTTCAGGATCCGAATAACGCAGGTAAACAGGGATTTCTACGTCCAGGTTAACGCCTGGAATCGCTTGATGCAAATGCTTTTTATACTCATATTTATAACCGTAGCGAAGAGCCGTTATATCAGATAGAACCGCGGACCCGGTTGGATGGCCTCCTGCCCCCTTTCCGTAAAAAAACTGCTCATTTGCAAAAGCAGCTTTGACCAGGACTGCATTGTTCTCATGCTCCACGTTATAGAGCAGATGGCCGGGTTCCACAAAGCGGGGAAGCACATAAAGGGTCACTTCATTAGGCCCAATCTGTCGTATCTCCGGTACCAGCTTGATTTTCCATCCTCTTTCCGTCGCAAATTGCAACTCTTCCTCCCCTAAATGATGAATGCCAATATTCAAGACCTCCTCGGGAGCCAGAAACAGACCATAAGAATGGGCAGCCAGGATAACGAGCTTGAATTTGGGATCGAACCCTCCCACATCCATACTTGGGTCCGATTCTGCAAAACCCAGATCCTGGGCTTTCTTCAGTGCTTTTTCATAGGTCCAGCCTTCGATACAGATTTGAGACAGAATATAATTGGAGGAGCCATTGAAAATCCCCGAAACCGCATATAACAATTCGTTGTCGTAATATTCTTCCAGATTGCGGATAATGGGAATGCTGCCACAAACCGCACCTTCATACAACAGGCTGCTACCAGTCTCCTTCTGAATAGCGACCAGTTCTTCAAGATGATGGGCAATCATCTTTTTATTGGCTGAAACCACGTCTTTCCCCTTTTTGAGGGCCTCCGACACGATTTCAAAAGCGGCATCCGCATCGTCAATCAATTCCACTACCGTAGTAATCTCCGGATCATCCAGCACTTGCCTTCGATCTGTTGTAAACAACTCAGCAGGAAGTGGGCGCACCTTGCTGCCATCCCTGATCACAAATTTTTTGACATCAATCTGCAGGTAATTGGTCCTGATAATATCATACAATCCCTGGCCCACTACTCCAAATCCAAAAATCCCCAGTGTCAATTTTTTACTCATTTCCCAAAAACTTCAATATGTTAAACGTTAAAACAATAAATTATACTAATAAACACCTTTCAATAAACTACACTTTGCAATTCCTGACGTTGGATGCCGCTGGCAGGAAGCTTTCTTTTATTCAAAAAATTCTTAACCACCTTGGTCAAGGCCTTGGTTTCAATCAAAAACCCATCGTGCCCATAAAAGGAATCAATCTCCAGGTATTCAGCCTCCGGAATATGGTTCGCCATAAATTTCTGTTCCTCCACGGGAAAAAGCAGGTCGGAGCTGACGCCAATCACCAGGGTACGGGCTTTTACACTACGCAGTGTAGCCTCCAGACTGCCCCGTCCCCTGCCCACATTATGGCTGTCCATCGCCTTAGTCAAAAACCAGTAACTATAAGCATTGAATCGCTTGACCAGTTTCTCTCCCTGATAATTTTGATAGGAAGAAGCCTTGAAATCATCCTTCCTCTCACTTTGTGTTTCCAGTTGGGTGGCTCCATAGGTGTTATAGGTCCTGTAGGAAAGCAGGGCAATGGACCGGGCAGTCTTGAGGCCTTTTGCTCCACCTCTTGGGTGATTGGCATAAAATGTCCTATCTGTGCTGATTGCCAACCGCTGGCTTTCATTGAATGCAATACCCCAGGGGGAATGCACGGCATTGGTCGCAACCAGCACCAG
The DNA here is from genome assembly GCA_035306865.1 of Sphingobacteriaceae bacterium. GTDB lineage: Bacteria > Bacteroidota > Bacteroidia > Sphingobacteriales > Sphingobacteriaceae > DASRQK01. The sequence goes on along the minus strand of DATGNG010000026.1, from coordinate 795 downwards.
CCTGTCAATGCGCTTCGGGTCGGTGATCGCCCATTCCAAAGCCTGCTGGCCGCCCAGAGAACCTCCGATCAGCACAGAAATCCTGTCTATTCCCAGATGTCCGGCCAGCAGCCCATGGGCTGCCACCATATCCCGAATGCTCATCTGGGGAAAGGACAAATAATAAGGCTGACCGGTGGCAGGGGACGTGCTGATCGGATTGGTTGTACCATAGGGAGACCCCAAAATATTCGCACAAACAATAAAGTGCTCCCTTGGATTGAACAATTCATCCGGACCGAAAAGCCCCGGCCACCAGTCAAACACATCCGAATTGGCCGTCAAGGCATGGCAGACCCAGATCACATTGTCCTTCTGCTTATTGAGCCGCCCATAAGTATGGTAGGCAATCTGCAAATTGCGGATGCGCTTGCCGCTTTCCAGCTTAAAGGTTTTGGTATGGTGATAAGTGTTTGACTTCATGATGGATAGTTTGGATGGTTCCTTATTCATTAATTAATCCCTAAATGCCCTAAATGCAAAGGCTCAAATAACATCAAATGCCTGCTGCAGATCTGCTTTGATGTCCTCAATATGTTCAATGCCAAGGGACACCCGCAATTCGCCCGGGAATACCCCTGCAGCCAACTTTTCCGCATCGCTCAATTGCTGGTGTGTAGTGGCGGCGGGATGGGTGATCAGCGTTTTAGCATCCCCCACATTGACCAGATGAGAGATCAATTTCACCTGATTGATCAAAGCATTGGCCTTCTCAGTTCCTCCTTTGACGGTAAAGGACAATATTCCCCCAAATCC
>DATGNG010000025.1:0-2797 GCA_035306865.1 Sphingobacteriaceae bacterium | reverse complement strand
GGTATATTCGTCCCCATGTCGGGTATGTACTCCCTTGTTGTAGAAATCAGAGTTTTCCATGATCCGGTCATAAAAGAAGTTATCCTCGGAAAAGTTGTCCATACTATAGGTTTTTCCATTATAGGCCGGTTTTCCGGTTTTGGCAAAAAGATACGCCATTCTTGTCAGTTCGGTCTTTCTCGGTTCTTCATAGTATAATTCTCTTGCCCGTTCATCCAATATGATCCCGATATTCATATCCGCAGCTGTGAAAGGAGCCGCTTGAGCTCTTGTTCTCACCGCATTGATGTCAGCAGCAGCACTAGCCAAATCGCCTTTCCACACGTGTGCTTCTGCTCGTAAAAGATACGTTTCTGCCAAACGGAAAATGTACCAATCACTGTGCCCCCCCTGTGGTTGTACCCGCTGCGGATCCGGTACATACAATTTATAATGTGGCCAGGAAAACCAGCTTCTGATGGTATCCACTACCAAGACAGTTCCTGCGTCGTTTCTGAATCGAAGCGGCGTTGCGTAGTAAGAATCGGAGCCTTTCAAAGCCGGATTGTTATAAACGAGATCGTCCATGTCCATCCAATTGCCGGGAGCATGTCTTAGATCGTCGGGATCATCCCAAATCATGCTTTGGTGATACCAGGTACCGCGGAGCCGGCCTATGCCCCTACCATATTCGGTTGTTTGGTCAATCTCTATCGCTGCTGTGCCTAAGGTTCCACGGTTGCCCAAAGGTGTATTAATATTGGTTTCCCAAAATGGAACACCTTGGCGCATAGATGTCATCCCATCTGAATTCCCTTCAGTATCCATCCTGTCCATCACCAAAAGAATGGCTTCTCTGTTGGAATTAATTGCTTTGTTTTCCGGACGGTGCAGATCCCAAATCACATTTCTTGTCGGATCGTTCGCCACAGAGCCAAACCTTTCTGTCATCAGGGAATATTGCCCACCGTCAATAAGTCTGCTTGCAGAAGCAATGGCATCATCAAACTCCCCGAGAGCCAAATTGATCTTGGTCAGAAGATGCTGAATGGCTCCTTTGGGAACTCTGCCCCTATCCATCACATCCGGCACCCATTGCTCAGCCCACTCGAGATCCTCCTTCATTTTACGCAAAATCACTTCACGGTCCATGGAATAGAAATCCAATTTCGGCTCTCTCACTTCCTCCAACACCAACGGTACATCACCGAATTGTTGCGTCAGGCGGTAATAGCGCAATGCCCTGTGAAAATAGGCTGTGCCTAACAAATGGTTTCTTTCTTCTTCGGACTCGTAATCCTGCGGTTCATCAATCCGGGTGATCACGGTGTTGGCATATTTAAGTGCCCGATATCCCTCAAGCCAATACCATCCGATTCTATTGTAATCAACATGATTAAGCTGGGCATCGGGCGTGATGAGTAAATTTAAGTCCTGCGCCGGGCCTGATTTATCGGTTGTTCCTTCCACTGCCACTTCCGAAAAGATATGTTCTGTCAGAATCGGAGGCGAATCTCCCGTAAATTCATGTCGCATATTCCGTTCACAGGCCACCATTGCGCTCCAGAGGCCTGCGGCTTGATTATAAGAGTTTTCCGGAGTATATATGGACAAAGGTTTGGGATCCAACCATTCTTCAGTGCAACCCGAGAGGAGGATTAAAGCTCCAAAAAGCAAACTGATCTTTTTTAGTGTATTGTCGGTTTTCATGTCGTTCAGATTTAGCGTTTTACAAAGTCAAATCAATACCTACTGTCCAAGTTCTAGGAATAGGTCCGGAGACCGGGCCAGCATCGGAGTCATCCCATTGATGCGGATTGATTGATTTTTCGGGATCCCAAAAATCCCATTCCGGAGCGAAGTAAGCGACGTTCCTGATATTGAAATACACCCGTAGATTAGAAAGCTTTGCTTTCTCAACCAAAGCCTGTGGAAAGGTATAGCCCATGGAAATGTTCTCCAACCGGATAAAGGATCTTTTTCTGTACACATTATAGCCGCTTGCCCCACCTTCACTTGAATTTAGTCTTGCCCACTCATTGTTGGGGTTTTCTTCCGTCCAATAAGGTGTTTTGTAGGAGCTTGTCCTATCCAAGAATCCATCCCTGTTTTTCATTTGGTTAAAAGCATCTATATGCCCCCAATACGAATACATCATAAATGAAAGATCGAAGTTTTTCTTTATAGTAAAGTCATTCCTCAGACTCCACCTAAATCGGGGTTCGCTGTAGCCCAAAAATTGCCTGTCCGCATTGGTAAACAAACCATCTCCATTGACATCTTCAATTTTGTAGTCACCAGGGCGGACCCCGTAGTCGGCAGCAGTGTCGGCTTCATTTTGTTGCCATATGCCTTGTGTCTTGTAGTGCCAAACCCGGTCGATGGACTCTCCTATAAACCAGCGATTTTGAATGTCATCCCGTTCAGCTCCTGTCTCGTCCAAATCACCATATAAGTGGACAATTTTATTGCGGTTTAACTGGAAGTTAGCCGTACTAGACCATGTCAGGTTAGGTGTAGTCAAGTTGACTGAGTTAAGGGTAATCTCGAAACCTTTGTTCTGGATTTCACCAAGATTGTCCGTTACAAAATCAAAGCCCGTAACAGAAGGAAGAGAACGCCTGACCAAAAGGTCAGTGGTAGACGTTTGGTAAAACTCCATGGAACCTTCCAATCGGCTTTTCAAGATGGAGAAATCAAGCCCCAAATTGTAGGATTCAGTTCGTTCCCACTGAAGGAGCCTGTTTTGCATCCTATCCACCCAAAGTTGACTTACAAAATAAAGCTCTCCACTGGGGCGTTGATAAAAATATTTACC
>DATGNG010000024.1:0-3025 GCA_035306865.1 Sphingobacteriaceae bacterium | reverse complement strand
CCACCACTCGGCTAAACCATTCATAGCAGCAATCAATGGATTTGCATTGGGTGGTGGGTTGGAATTGGCCATGGCCTGTCACATCCGGGTGGCTTCCGAGCAGGCAAAAATGGGCTTGCCGGAGGTGTCGCTGGGCCTTATCCCCGGTTATGGGGGGACCCAACGCCTGACCCAATTGGTCGGCAGGGGGAAAGCGTTGGAACTCATCATGACAGCGGATATGCTTACTGCTACCGAAGCCCTGAGTTGGGGGCTGGTCAATCACGTGGTAGAAGGACCCGGGTTAATGGATAAAGTAGGGGAAATCGCTGCCAGGATAGCCCAGCGTTCCGGGACTGCGGTTGCAGCAGCCATCCGTGCGGTCAATGCAGGCCTGGATCCCACCCTCGATCCCACCCGGAATGGCTATGAAACCGAGATCAAAGCATTTGGCACTTGTTTTGGTACAAGAGATTTTACCGAAGGGGTATCGGCATTTTTAGAAAAAAGAAAACCAAATTTTTAACCATTTCAATATGTCCCAGTCCATTTTCTCTCTCAAGGAGCGGAACATAATCACACTCATTATTCTCATTATCCTCACTTGCATCCTGATTTATGCTGTGCGGGGGATTGTGGGTGCGCTGCTTGGAACCTTGGTGTTGTACACCATTTTCAGGCCCATGAACATCTGGTTGATCGAGCGAATGCGCCTGAAGGCTCCGTTAGCGGCAGTGACCGTCATAATCGTATCTTTCCTGATCATTGTACTCCCATTTTTGGGTATAGGTACCATGCTCACCAATAAGGTGATCAGTCTGCTGAAAAACCCCGAATGGATCAACAATATTGTGGATTCAGTCAACAGTTTTGCCGGAGATAAATTGGGTAAGCCCGATCTGTTACAGGAGCAATTGGAAAAGAGTGCTTCTTATTTGGGCAATGTGGTCACCTCCTTGCTGAGTGGGGCTGCCGGCCTGTTCCTGGATATTACGGTCATGTATTTCCTGCTATATTTTATGTTTGCGCATTACCGGAGTTTTGAGCGGGGTTTGCTGCGTTATTCTCCCTTCAAGGTACAGAATGCAGTTTTGTTTGGTCATGAATTGCGGAATATTACCTATTCCAATGTGATTGGTCAGACGTTCATTGCGATGATACAGGGGGCTTCGCTGGCCCTGGGGTTCTGGATTTTTGGATTTAATGATGCCTTGTTCTGGGGTGTAATCTGTGCAGTACTGGCCTTCATTCCCCTATTGGGGCCTCCCCTTATCTTTGTGCCTGCCGCCATACTTGCCCTCACCCAGGGGGATAATGTGGCCGGAATCGGCCTGTTGGTTTATGGTTTTGTTGTAGTGATCAATATAGACAACGTGTTGCGCCTGGTAATTGCCAAACGGATAGGAGATATACACCCTATTATTACAGTCGTGGGTGTCATCATCGGGATTCCTTTGTTTGGGGTAATGGGGCTGGTATATGGCCCGCTTTTATTGGCTTATTTTTTGATCACTGTCAGAATCTACGAGAGCGGAAAGCGCATCACCTACGAAGAGAGTATGCAGCATGAAGAAGCTCATGTTGAAGAGCATGCAGGGCAGGAGACAACTGTCGTTGCAGTGCAGGAGACAACGGTGCGTCTGTCCGATCCGGATGAAAAAGAAGAGCCGGGTAAATAAAAGGATGATTCTTTCTGCTTTTAGGTTGCTTTTAGGGCAGGGGGATCCCGATTCGTATGGCATGCTGGCTGCTGCCGGATGATCGGGCATAAATCAACCTGAAGTTTTGACGCTGCAGGCCCAAATGGAGTTCCCCGTAAGATGTGATTTCCCCGGTCTTCAATAAATGTATGCCCACAATTTCCTGTAATTTCAAGCGGCGTACCCAGGGGATTTTGCTTGTCAACAGGGTCGATAGGTTGTACTCGGCATGCACTTCTGCAAAATGGGAGGATGTACTGTGACGGTAATAGTCCAGCAACAGGAAACTGGTCAACCCAGGGGTAGAAACCAGCGTTTCGGTCCCTTTAAAATGCCAACGGTCGGGAAAATGCTTCTCGTCCCGCCTCAGGAAGCTGCCGGCCGATAAAAAATAAGAGACCTGTCCATAGAGCCCAAGCCTTACCTCTGATTTTTGGAGACTGGCACGGATCAGGTCATAATTGACATCGGAACCAAGAATACCACTGAATCCTTTTGTGTAAGCAATTGTCAATCGGGGAAATTTGCTGGGCAAGTATCGTCTTCCGCTGGGGAGAGTCTGGTAATAGACAGAAAAATCATAGGACAGGGCCATGCTCACGCGCAGGGCCTGGTGGCGGTCAAATAATGGATCGGATGGCGCGACCGATTTGTCCAGTAAAGGATTGTTGGCTGTAAAGTCCCGATACCGCTCACGGATAAAGGCATAATCGCTGCTGTTTTCCAGCCATCTCCGGTCCTCATAAAGTGAGGTCAGGGAAAGTTGGACGTTGGCCGGTAAGGTGTGCGACCAGCTGAGGTAGGCAAATCCCCGCTCATAAAGTTTCATTGGATTTTTTCCGAAAAGCAATGAATAATAGGTGTTGAGCGTCGAATGAAGCGAACCTCTGCCATTCAGATCATCTACAGAAGAACCTGCCCCAAGCGTCAGGGTAGATTGATAAGCAACTGGAAAAGAAGTTGCCAACTGCCCATTCAGGCGTTTGTTGGCAAATCCGTATCTGAGTTTACCAGACACGATCCAGGAAGAAGAAGTCAACGAATCCAATCGCTTACGATATGTGGCTCCGTAATCGACCACAAAGCCCTCCACAGTATTGTAGGAAAAAGAAGAAAGAGGACTTCCCAGTGTCAAAATGCTACGATCCACACGGTTGCTATGAATATGCCCATTGAGCAGAAAACTCAGGGGCCGGAATCGATTGGAGCGCCGATATATGGAATCCAGATAAGCAGGTGATTCTCTCCTGCGCCGGAGGCTGTCTTTCCGGACATAATCCAAGGCCTCTTCCTCGGTCAATGCCAGTGGTCGGTTTTCTACCCAGTAAGCCGAATCTTTTTTATTG
>DATGNG010000023.1:0-3628 GCA_035306865.1 Sphingobacteriaceae bacterium | reverse complement strand
CTTTCCTGAACTGCGTAACACTGAAACCTTCCGTGGATTGCCCGGACTCCTGGCAGATTCCCTGCCAGATCGCTATGGAAAAGAACTGATCAATGTATGGCTGGCCCGGCAGGGCCGTCCGGAAAACTCACTCAATCCGGTCGAACTCCTCTGCTTCATTGGCAAAAGAGGAATGGGGGCTCTTGAGTTTGAACCAGCCATACAGCAAGAAAGCCCGTCTTACGGCCTGGAATTATCCGACCTGTTGGAAACCACAAAAGCACTTTTGCAAAATAAGGAAGCCGTGCAGATCCAGACATCCGATCAGATGCGGGATGTGATGCTGGACGTACTCAAAATGGGAACATCTGCCGGTGGCGCCCGACCAAAAGCCATTATCGCCTTTAATGAAAAAAACGGCGAAATCCGTTCGGGCCAAACACTGGCCGATGAAGGTTTTGAACACTGGCTGATCAAGTTTGACGGGGTCAGCGACACCCAGTTCGGTGCCACATCCGGGTATGGACACGTAGAAATGGCTTATTACAAAATGGCCACGGATTTTGGTATTGAGATGCAGGAAAGCCGTTTGGTGGAGGAGCAGGGAAGAGCACATTTCATGACCAGACGCTTTGACCGAGTCAAAGGCAATCAGAAATTGCATGTACAGACATTCTGTGCCTTACAGCATTATGACTATACCAATATCCTCTCTTACAGTTATGAGCAGTTGTACCAGACCATGCGCCTATTGCGCCTGTCCTACGCTGAAGCAGAGCAAATGTACCGGCGGATGGTGTTTAATGTGATCGCACGGAATTGTGATGACCACACCAAAAATTTTGCTTTCATTATGTCCCCTGATGGGAAATGGGCACTGGCTCCGGCCTATGATGTTTGTCACGCCTATCGTCCCGGCAGCCCTTGGGTGAGTCAGCACAACCTGAGCATCAACGGGAAGCGCAAAAATATTGGCCGTGAGGACTTGCTCATCATTGCCCGTCAAAACTCCATCCGAAATCCCGCAAAAATATTGGACGAAGCCGTCCGGCTGGTGCGGCAATGGCCGGATTACGCACAGCGTTATCAGGTCGAAGAAAAACTCTGGAAAGCCATTGATTCCACCCTGATCAAATCGATCTGATCAGGATTCCGCAGGGTAAAAGAAATAATGAAAATACTGCATCTGAGCTCTTATGGACTTAGCCCAATAAGGCCATTCATGTTTTCCCGGCCCGGTGATGTAAGTATGTGGAATATTCCTATACAATAATTGCTGGTGCAGGGCCTCATTGACCTTGTAAAAAAAATCATCGATTCCGCAGTCTATGATCAGGCTGAGTGCACCGGGCTTGAGCAGAGGCAGCATTCCCATGATGGTGTGCTGATCCCAGCGTGCCGGATATTCAGCATATTGACCCAAATGATGGGCCATTCGCCAATTCCCTGAAAAGGAACGAATATCCACCCCCCCTGCCGTACTGCCAGCTGCACCAAAAATATCCTGATGTTTGATTGCCAGATACAGTGCGCCGTGCCCTCCCATGCTCAGTCCGGTAATCGCCCTTCCGTGCCGACCATTGACAGTTTTATAACGTGCATCGATCCAGGTTGTCAGCTCCCTGGCCACATAGGTCTCATAGCGATAGGCCGGATCGAGCGGGCTGTCCCAATACCAACTGTCTGCCGCCCCATCCGGACAGACCACCATCATCTGGTATCGGTCAGCCAATTCGGTCAACTCAGGCACCCTTTTGATCCAATTCGCATAATCCCCTCCTGCCCCATGCAGCAGATACAGCACCGGAACCGAATCCAATGCCGCATAATTTTCCGGCATTATCACCACCGCCTTTAAATCCTTTGCCATTGCTACTGAACGGGTTACCACGGTATCTACTTGTGCTGCAGTGGAAAGCCCCACCGACGAAAACACAAAAAAGAACATCAATAATATTCGAAAAATAGCTTTCATTGTGATTGAGTTTATAAATTATTACATAGCAGGAAGCAAGGTAAAAAAAATATTTCACCCCAGGTGTAGCGTTTTTGGCCTTTCATACGTTATAGTAAGTACTATGAGGAAATACTTTTACATACTAATTGCTCTTTGCATGGTCGCTATTCCGAACCGCAAGAAGGATGAACCTGTTCATATTGATGAAGAGATCCTTTTTATTTAATCGGATTTGGCTGGTTATGAGGAGCAAAAAACAAATGTGCTTGAAGGCCGAGCAACTGTTCACTGAGGGTGTAATATCCACCCCCATCAATTCGGAATGCAATGGCTTCCCCCTGAGGTTCGGGTTGATAAGGTTGGCGGGTCGCTTCTCTGGATAAGGTATGCTCCATAGATTCTCCTGATTTTCTTTGCCAATAATAAACACAAAGCAAATTTTTGATCAGAATTTCATCGCCGTTAGGGGAGATGTCCGCTGCAGTAATGAAAGTGAAAGGAAGAGTTGCCTTGCGTTTCAGTAGTAAAATTTCTGAACTTTCTTGTGGAATTTTGACCCCATATAATCCTACCTGCAATTCTCTCTTGGTAATTATATAAAGCTGTTCCTTCTGGGGATCGTAGAACATAGCCTCAGCGTCCCGGGGACCGTCTTCGTAATGCAATTTATAAGTTTGGATGCTTGTGGCCGGAATGGTGTCAATAATAGCTGCTGCAATCGAGTCAACAATAGCAGAAAAATGCGGCTCCGGAATAATGTGGATAGTAATGTCGGGGCGTACTGCCCTGTTATCCCCTATATCTCCTATGATCAGGTAATTCGTGCCATCTGCCTGCAGCCAGGCGATTTCTTCCCAATCCCGGGCTTCCACTCCTTCCAGGTAATAAATGGCGCGCATTTGTGCGAGGGTATCGATCAGGAATATCCGGGATTCATCACCGCTGTCATTATGAGTCCATAAAAAGCCGGGGTTCTCTCTGGAGGCAACCAAGCCAGAAGCCTCATTGATGGGTGATTTGGCAAGGACGCCTTTGGACACGGCAGAGCCGAATTGTGAAAAACCCACTGAAAAAGAACAAAAGAAGACACAGCCTGTCAGAAACAGGGCTCGAAAAAAGGAATTGGATCTTTCCTTATGTTTCGTTCTATGTTTAGCTTTATGCTTAATTTTCCTCCAAAACATGCTCTTTGGATGCGAGGTACCGCTCCGCTTCCAATGCGGCCATACAGCCTGTACCGGCAGCCGTGACCGCTTGCCTGTATATGTGGTCCTGCACATCCCCACAGGCAAACACGCCGGGAATATTGGTCTGGGTGCTGTCCGGTTTGGTGATCAGGTAACCATTTTCATCCATATCCAAGAAATCCTGGAACAATTCGGTATTGGGCTTATGACCGATAGCTACAAAGAAACCAGTCACTTCCAGAGTCTTTTCTTCGTTGGTCTGGTTGTTATATACCCGCACACCGGTCACATTTTGTCCGTCTCCGACAATTTCTTTGGTTTCGGTATTGTAATGGATCTCAATATTCGGGGTATTCAGGACCCGGTGCTGCATGGCTTTTGAGGCGCGGAATTCATCCCTGCGGACCAGCATGTGGACCTTACTGGCCAATTTGGCCAGGTAGGTAGCTTCCTCTGCTGCGGTATCCCCTGCACCCACAATGGCCACATCCTGCTGGCGGAAGAA
>DATGNG010000022.1:0-2481 GCA_035306865.1 Sphingobacteriaceae bacterium | reverse complement strand
TCTCGTTCCTGTATACCGTTCTGACGATTCTGCGACAAAAGAAGATCGCTGAGATGAAGACGGACTTCATCAACAATATGACGCACGAATTTAAAACGCCGATTGCAACGATTTCCCTGGCGGTGGATTCGATTCAGAGTCCCAACATCAAAGCGGACCCGGAAAAGGTAGGTCGTTTTGCCCATATTATCCGGGAGGAAAACAAAAGAATGCTTGTGCAGGTTGAAAAGGTACTGCAAATGGCGCAGTTTAATAATAAGCGATTGAAATTATCCGTTGAGTATGTCGATGTACATCGGCTGCTCACACAGGCGAAAGAACACATCGAACTCCAGGTAAAAAGGCGTGGAGGTGAAGTGACGATTGACCTGGGTGCTACGACTCATATTATAAAAGGAGATGAAAATCACCTGAGTAATATTTTTCACAACCTACTGGATAATGCGAATAAATATTCCCCGGAGGAGCCGAGGATCGAAATTCGCACCAAAGATGGCAACGGAGGTATTATCATAGAAATAGAAGACCACGGACAGGGTATGAGTCGGGAACAGATTAAAAATATTTTTGAAAAATTTTACCGAATTCATACCGGTAACGTGCATGATATAAAAGGGTTTGGGTTGGGATTGAGCTATGTAAAAGCCATGGTAGACGCTCATCAGGGGCAAATCCATGTCAGTAGCAAAATCGGAAAAGGGAGTACGTTCCAATTGTTCTTCCCATATCCTAGCGAGAAATAATTTGAAAAAGTTCTTCTCTTGCAAAATTTAAGAACTGTTAAATCGTTAATATTTTGAATTTAATCTTATTATCCTATGAATGATTCTAAGCCGAGTATTTTATTAGTGGAGGACGACCAGAATTTTGGGGATGTCCTGAAGTCTTATTTGGAAATGAACGACTTTGATATTACCCTGCGTACCGACGGTGAGCAAGGGAAAGCAGCGTTCGATAACGGAGATTTTGACTTGTGCATTTTCGATGTTATGATGCCCAAAAAGGACGGATTTACCCTTGCCAGAGAAATTCGGAGCGAAGACAAACGGACACCGATCATTTTTCTGACGGCAAAGGCATTGAATGAAGACATCGTTCAAGGACTCAAGATCGGAGCAGATGATTATATCACCAAACCATTCAATTCAGAAGAATTGTTGCTCCGTGTCCAGGCTGTACTAAAAAGGAGCAAGAACGGTGGATTGGAGGAAGATGATCAGCGAACCGAATTTGAGTTTGGAAATTTCACCTTTGATTTTCCACTTCGAACGTTGACTTATCGGGATGGAGATCAGGAAAAAATCAGCAAATTGTCGCCGAAAGAGGCTCAGTTGCTTCGATTGTTCTGCATCAACCTCAACAATGTGCTAACCCGTTCTGAGGCATTGACCAAAATCTGGGGGGAAGATAATTACTTCACCGCCCGTAGTATGGATGTTTTCGTAACCAAATTGAGAAAATATCTGAAAATTGATGACAACATCGAAATTGTCAATATCCACGGTAATGGTTTCCAGCTTTTGGTGAAAGACAGTGTTGAGTAAGCCAGAATGTGACAACGAAACCACTTGAGCAGGGTCAACTAATTTCACCCTTGTTGTGAAATTGGTGTAACATGGAATTGACCCGTTCGATAACATGGAGAAAACGGGGTATAGATCAGGAGGTCAGGGAAAGTTGAAATTCTACAGGTTTTTTAGTCCCTAAATGATCCATTTTTTATTCTCCATTTCCCACCCGCGCTGGTAACGATCTGTCAATCCAGGCCAGACACAGACGGGAGATATATCGTGGAGCGAAGTAAACATTCGATGCGGGAGTCCGAAAAAAGACAACAAAAAAACCGGTGTAATCATGGATTGCACCGGTTTTTTATTGGTCTATAATTATTATAAGAATATCAGATTATAAAAAATACCCCAAGATGAATGGCCTTAATTCCCAGTGAGTTTTGCTTTTACCTGGCTGGTAATGTTTGTCGCATCATCGGCGTATAGAATACTTCCAGCGCTGGAATCAAAAACCATGGTATACCCCTGTGACTTTGCAACTTCTTCGATGGCATTGTTGACCTTTTCCTGGATTGGTGCCAGAAGTTCTTGCTGTTTTTGCAATATACTGGTCTGCATTTCGGTGTCATACTGACGGATTTTGTTCTCGTCTTCGCTGAGTTTTTCAGCTTCTGCTTCCAATTGCCGTGGAGATAATTCTCCCGCATCTCTTTTTCGCTGAAGTTCCATGGCTTTGTTTTGATAGCTTTCAAACATCTCCTGACCTTTTTTCTGCATCTGTTGTTGCAGCGTCTGGATTTCAGCGTCAGCTGCTTTTACTTCGGGTAAGTCTTGAAGTAATTTTTGTGAATTTACGTAAGCAAACTTTTGTTGGGCTTGCATCATTCCCACCGAGCAAAGGACCAGGGTGGAAACCAGAAAGTATTTTAAAATTTTCTTCATCTTCATTGGTTCACTTTTTTTAAAATTG